>NZ_JBEXKU010000003.1:0-213279 GCF_040609575.1 Streptomyces sp. NPDC004647
CCCGCCAGATAGGCGGTACGGCCTGCCTCCACGACGGTGATGTGGTGGTAGCCGGGTGTCTCATGCAGCTGCTCGGGGTTGATGCGGGTGATCTTCTCAGTCATGTCAGCGAGTCTGACCAGCGTGGTGCCAGCACGCACCGCAATTTCCCCACCGGCAAGCACTCCGCAGCGACGTGAGGTTAAAGAACAAGCTGAGAAGCTGTGTCACATCTCCTTTCCGCAGGTCGCAGCGGCAGCGCGCTGGTCTTCAGGCGCGGCTGCGAGGGTGACCGTCGATGCCTCGGCCTGGCAGCGAGGCCGGGCCAGGCGGCGGGACATGACCGTTATGAAGAGCCACTGGATGTGGGCTTCCACGTGGGCCATCAGCCGCTCATAGTCTCTCGCGTTGCGCCGGACCCGCATCGTCCACGAGTTGCTCCGTTCCACCACCCACCGCTTCGGCAGCAGAACGAAGCCCTTGGCGTCCTTGGGGCATCTCCGTTGGCACGGCGTCCGTTGCGGTTCCAAGCGAGGCTGGTGACGGTCCGCCGACAGCCCCCACGCGGCACCCCAACCCGAACGCCGCATGAAATCCCATATGCCATTGATTCAATGCGTATGGTGCAAACCGAGGATGGTAGCAACTCTGGCGCTCTTGCTTGCCATGCCTCAGAACCACATCCGCGCACTTCCGGACCCCGCTTCAAGGAGTTGGCATGGTCACAAACATCAAGGCCGCGCAGAGCACCGATATGGCCACCGGCAATGGCTCGGTGACGTTCTACGACGACGCATCACTCGCGGCGACGCAGGCACTCAAAGACTCGGCCGCGCTCGCCCCCACTACTGAGCGGCCTGCACCCGAAATCGGGGCTGCTGGGTGGACCGCGTTGGCTACGGGCATGCTCAACCTTATTGGCGCGGCCCAGACCGGGGTGTCCGTCGCCCAAACGGTACTGGCCAACACCAGCAAGGGGCAGGTGGAGATCACCATCACGAACAACGCGTCGAAGCCGGTGGTGCTCTACAACTACATTCCCCACTACTGCGATGTCAGCAACGTGCCCAATCCGCTCTCCACCGGGGAGAGCGATGTGTTCACACTGACCCGGCAAAGCGCCATCGACGACGATTCGTACGTCGAGCTCGATTTCATCCTCGGCGACGGGGTGAACAACACCCCATTTAAACTGTGGTACACCTACACCGACTCGGGCAACCGGGACGGTGGCTGCTTACCGCCCAGGTGGAGGAGGGCGACAAGCACGTTTACCCCAAGGCCCTGCAGATGTTTGGGTTTACCTACACGGGCAATCCGGGCTTCCCGAAGTTCTCGCTCTACACCTCGATGGTCGAGACCAGCAGCGGCCTGCTGTCGATCACGATCTACGACAAGGCCCCCTCCTGACCGGTCCCCTGTGCGGCTGGGCATCTCTCGGCTGATCGCCCGGCACCCGGTTGGCTGCACCAGCTGGTTCAGCGTCATGGCGGCAGGACCGGCGTCGTCCCGCGCCCTCACTGTCTCATCGCCCGCTCCGACAGCAGACGACCCACCGCCGAAGGTAGGAGCCCGCACACATCACAGGCCGACCAAACCCCAGCGAACCACCCCTGGGACCTGCCCGGCTGAGAAATCCGACACCGAAGAGCGTCACCGCCCCCCTCCAGTCTCGTACGGTGGCCGTATGGGCAGGGATGGGGTGCCCCGGCTGAGGCTGGCTGTGGTTACGGATGATCGTGACGGCGGCCGCGGTTGTGTCGTGGGTGCGGTGGTCCGCTTTGAAAGGCGGGGGCACGGCCGCCGGCGCCCGCCCGGCGGCCGGGTGCAGCCGGTCCACGCCGCCGGTGTGGGAGCGAGGCCGGGCGGATGAAGGGCGATCACGGGCGGGCGGCGCCCGGCACGTTGAGGGAGCGGGTCAGCGCGGTGAGCCCGGATGAGGCCTTCGCGTACGGCGTGCCGTCCGGGTGCAGGGTGAAGACGGCCACGATGGAGTAGTCGCCCTGGCCCACCGTTCCCGTGGTGTGCAGCGCCTCGCGGCCGAGGTCGACGCCGCCCGCCGTCGCCGCACCCCGTGAGCCGGTGTCAGGCCCGGGGTCAGTGCCAGGGCCGGTGCCAGGGCCGGTGCCAGTGGATGCCGGGAGTCCGTTCCCGCTCGTGGCGGAGGCGGTGCAGCCGCCCGAGCCGAAGCCGGACCACCCCTGCTTCACGGCCCACGGCCGGTCGAAGGCGGAGGGAATGCCGAAGTGCTGGTCGAAGCCGTCGGCGGCGCAGCGTGTGGACTGCCGCAGGTTGCCCATGACGAAGTCGCGCACGGGTGCCGGAGCGGAGTCGAGGAGATAGCGGTAGATCTTCACGGTGTCCGCCGCCGTGACGGCCGTGTAGCCCCAGTACCCCGGATATCCGGTCGGCGGCCCCGTGGTATCGGTCAGACCGAGCCGCCCGACCATCCGCTCGATGATCGCCACCCGTCCGTTCCGGTCCCAGTAGTGGCTCGCCGCGCTGTCGTCACTGCTTCTGAGCATGCCCTCCAGCCGGCTCCGGTCGGCGGGCGGAATGTCGTACGCCGGGCCGCGGTCCCACAGGAAATCGAGGGCTATCAGCAGTTTCACCACCGACGCCGACCGGAAGGCCAGGTGCGTGTTGAGTCTCTCGGTGAAGGTACCGGTCCGCCGGTCGAAGACCGCGAACCCCGCGGTCACCTGCGCCGGTACCTCGACCCCCGCCCGGGTCGGGGGCTGCGCGGCTGTCGCGATGGGTGTCAGGCAGACCAGGGCCCCCGCCAGCGCGACGGCCGCCCTCGGCCGGACGCGCAGTCGGTGAAGAGGCTTCACAGGTGTCTCAACTTCCGTCGAACAGTACGTACGTGACCCCGGCCGGCTGAGAGCTGCGGCCCGGGGTCAGACGTCACCGACCGTAGATCGCGACGGAGCGGTCGGGACCCTCGAATGTCTCAGGGTCGTCCGGTGGAGCCTGGTGGGCCTGGAGACCGGGGGCCTCACCGCCGTACGCGGCAGCACACGGCGCGGTGGGTGGCACCGGTCGAAGGTGGCCGAACGGACCAACAGGCTGCGCTCACCCGTAGAAGCAGCGTCGGCGTCCTCCGGCCGGGTCGCCCCGAGGCTGCCCGGCGAACACAGAGCCGATGGGGCGACAAGCCCTACCGCAGCAGCTTCCGGGGGTCCGAGCGGAAGGTTGTGACCAAGGCCAGGCACAGCAGGGCGATGCCGATGCGGCCCGAGGCCTGGAGCAACGGGCCGCGCAGCAGGATGAAGGCGTAGCCCGCGACCACCGGAATCACGATCGCCAGCACATTGCCCGGCCGGGGATCGTCCAGCGTCCGCAGCGTGTAGCGGCGGTCGGCGCGGGCGGAGAGGTAGCCCAGGCCCAGGAAGCCACCGGTCATGCCCAACGGTCCGAAGTCCAGCCAGAGTTCGGCCCAGAGGGGGGAGGAGAGATTGGTGTTGCTCATGCCCATCCACTGGCCGACCCGGACGCCGGAGTCGAGGGGCTTGCCGTGCCAGACCGAGCGCGGCACGAAGAAGAAGGTGGAGGCGGCGAGTTGGCGACCGTACGCATGGCCCGCTCCCGAGCCGACGAAGGTGATGGTGTTGGCGAGCATGCCGATCTGGTCGTAGTCCTTGCGCACCAGGGGATCGAAGGCCGAGGTGGACTCGGCCGGCCGCCGGCCGCTCTCGTCGTAGCGGAAGCGGTCCATGAAGGGGAACAGCAGGAGCGCCGCGACCACGCCCATCGCCAGCGCCGCCCGGTACATCACCGGGCTCTTCGGGAAGGCCGTGAAGAGGATCGAGAACATCACGGTCAGGAACCAGTAACGCGGGTTGGAGACCGGGTTGTTGACGAGCGCGTTCACCCCGAGCAGGCCCGCCCACATCAGGATCACCGAGGGGCGACGGCGCGCGTGGCGTGAGGTGACCAGCCAGCGGGTGAGGAAGAGGAAGGCCAGCAGCGCCGGTACGGTCCCGAAGCCGCGCAGGAACGCCGATCCGACATGGGACTCCGAGCTCGCCACCCCGCTGCTCTGGATGCCCTCGCTGATCTCCTGGCGGCTGCTGAAGAAGACCGAAGGCCCGCCCAGCTTGACGACGAACAGCGCGCTCGCCACATACGCGAACGCGACCAGCAGATAGAGCCTGCGGCGGCTGACCGAGGCCGTACGGCGGTTCCTGCGGGTACGGAGCACCGGCCGGTGCCGGGCCAGGAGCACGCCCACGTCGAAGGCGACACAGCCGCACAGCGCCAGCGAAACGGCCAGCACCAGATCGGAACGGGTTCCCACCACCGGCGTCGGTGTCTGCCCGAGCACCGCCTGGGCCAGCGGAGCCACACCCAGGGCCACGTAGACGAAGAGCCAGAACGAGCCCTGGATGAGGCGGCGCCGGGCCGTGAGCGTCATCGCCGCGAGCCGGGCCCCGGCGTAGCCGGTGAGCACGAGCTGAAGCCAGTACGCCTCGTCCCTGATCCCGGGGCCCGGCATGACGGCCACCAGCACCGGCAGGAAGAAGACCAGCCCGAGGACGAGCGGCACGGCCAGGGCGCGGGAGAGGACCGCGCGCGGGGAGACCGCGGGTACGTCGAGCGGCGCCGCGCCCCCCGCGGCTGGTCTGTCCGTCACGTCAACTGCCAATGTCCCCCGCCTCGTTCACCGGCCGTCCCCGACCCGTCGCGCAGACCTGTCGAACGGGCCTGCCTCGCCCCCGAGTAGTTTAGAGAGACATATCAACCATCGAACGGACATCGGAAGATCCGGCCTCGCCGCCATGCCCCCGCCGATACGCTGACTCGACGATGCTGGGGAGCATCGGGGGGAGGAAAATTCGGTGAAGGTTCTGCATGTCGTCACGCTCCACACGCCGACCAACGACTTCGGCGGGCCCACCCGGGTGGCCCTGAACCTCTCCAAGGGCCTGCGGGCCAGTGGCGTGGACGCCAGAATCGCCACGTTGGGAGACGGGTTCGACGGGCCGCTGCCGACGGCGGTCGAGGGCGTACCGGCCTTCATGTTCCAGGCGCGGCATGTGCTGCCGCAGTTCGAGGTCAGCGGCATCACCTCGCCGGCCCTGCTCGCCCGGGCCCGCGAACTCGTGAGGACGGCCGATGTCGTGCACGTCCATCTCATGCGCGACCTGATCACCCTGCCGTTCGCGCTGATCGCGCTGCAGTGCGGGCGGCCGCTGGTCCTCCAGACGCACGGGATGATCGACCCCACCGAGAAGCGGGTCGCCAAGATCGTGGACGCGCTCGGGCTGCGCCGCGTGCTGCGCAAGGCCGATGCGATCCTGCATCTGACGGAGATGGAGCGCGAGGGCGTGGAGGCCGTGGTCGCGCCGGCACGGCTGACCCGTACGCACCGGCTCGTCAACGGCGTCGAGTTGCAGGAGCGCAGGCCCCTACGCGAGCCCGGCCGGCCGCCGACCGTGCTGTACTGCGCCCGCGTCCAGGCCCGCAAGCGGCCCGAGGACTTCATCGCCGCGATCCCCACGGTCCTCGCCAAACACCCGGACGCTCGCTTCGTCCTCGCAGGACCCGACACGGGCTCGCTCGCCGGCGCGATGCTGGACCTCGCCCGAGGCCTCGGCGTCGCGGACGCGGTCGAGTACGTGGGCGCGCTCGGCCACGCCGAGGTGCTGGAGCAGCTGCGCCGCTCGGACGTGTACGTACTGCCCTCCGTCGTCGAGCCGTTCGCCGTGTCCGTGCTGGAAGCCATGTCCGTCGGCGTGCCCGTCGTCGTCACCAGGACCGGCGGGCTGTCTCCCGACGTCGACGCGGCGGGCGCCGGCCGGGTCGTGGACAGCAGTCCGGACCGGGACAACGGCCCGCTCGTCGGCCAGGCGATCCTGGAGCTGCTGGACCCGGCGGCCAACGAGGAGGCGTCCGACGCCGCCTGGCGGCTGATCCGCGACCGGTTCTCCATCGACGCGGTTGTCGACACGCTGCGAGGGGTGTACGGGGGCGTCACCGGGCGGTGACGCCCCCGTAGGCCCCGGGAGTGCCGCGGCCCTGTCCGCACCGCGACACTCCCCGGGCGCGTACCCGCGCTCGGGCACTTTCCGTACCCGCGCTCGGGCACTTTCCGTACCCGTACCCGCACCCCGGCGGTGCGGTACGCGGCACGGCACGGCACAGGGACCGTCGGGCGGGCTTACTCCCCGCGCTCGCACCCGCGCCGCGGTCCTACCCGCGCGCCCCCCGCCCCTCTCTCGTCTTCAGCCCGATCTGCCAGCGGTAGAAGCTCATCGCCAGGGCGTAGTCGAGACCCGCGCGGCCGTCCAGGAACCCGCGCTTGTAGAGATAGGCGTAGGCGAACGACACCAGCGGTTTGAACGGCGCCTTGTGGAAGAGCTGGCCCTGGCGCGTCTTCGCCTGCCGGATCTCCTCCCGCACCTCCGGGTGGAGCTCGAGCCACGCCTCCCAGTCCGAGTAGCGGTTGTGCCGCTCGAACCAGGTCCGTACCGGATCCAGGTCCTCGTGCTCGATCGGTGACTTCAGCCGCCACACCGACTCGGCGACCGGCTGGTAGTGCCCCTCCTGCTCGCCCATGCCCGGGGCGTCCAGGTCCCCGAGCACGGGAAAGTGGCAGCGGGTACGGTCCAGCAGCGCCCGCTTGACGATGGTGTAGCCGTGCCGCAGCCGCCTGCCCGCGAACCAGTAGCCCAGCGGGATGTCGAAGGCCGCGATCTTCACCGGCCGGGAGAAGACGTACCGCAGTTCCCGCAGCAGTTCGGGGCTGGGCGTCTCGTCGCCGTCGAGAAAGAGGAGCCAGGGCGTCTCGGTCCGGATGTGGTCCAGGCACCACTGCTTCTTCTTCGGATACCCGCCGTCCCACTCGTACGGGACGACCTCGGCGCCCAGCTCCGCCGCGATCTTGCAGGTGTCGTCCGTGCTGTTCGAATCGACCACGACCACTGCCTCGAAGTGGTCGATGACGGAGCGGACCGTCCGCGCGATGTTCTCGGCCTCGTTCTTCGTCGGGATCGCCACGACGATCGGGAGCTTGCTCGGGCTCAACCGGTGCTTCCTTTCTGCGCGGCCTTCAGCACAGGCAGCTGCCGAGGGCACAGGTGGGTGACGGCCGCCTCGGCGTTCGCGATCTCTCCGGAGCGGATCGCGCTGACCGCCGCCTTGCGGTCCAGCTTCGCCGTACGGGTGATCCGGTCGCAGGTCTCCTGGCCGATCTGGAGGACGGCCGCCGGGTCGGTGCCCCGGGGCACCCGGTCGGTCAGATACGCCCTCTGCTTCTTGGTGAACGACCCGGTGGCCGGGGTGAGTTCGGCCTTCGGAACTTTCGGGCCGTCCGACGGCGCGGCCCCCGGCCCGCCCCCGGACTTCCCGGAGGACTTCCCCGAGGAGTCCCCGGAGGAGCCGCCGTCGGCCCCTGACCGATCAGGCGACATACGGTCCGCCGCCGCGGCCGGGGGCCGCTCCTTCGCCGGAGCGGAGTCGTCGCCCCCGCCCCCGCACCCGGTCAGCAGCGTCGCCGCCGCCGCGAGGAACGCGACGGCGGCGACGGCCGACCGGGGACTACGGGTCACGAACGCGCCCCGAGAGTGCGGTGCGCCGAGACCTGCGAGCCGGACAGCACACTCGGGTAGATCGCCGTCTCGTCGATCTGGCCGGCGAAATAGTCGCTCGACGGGCTGCTCGGCCACGAGGAGTTGAGGGTGTCACCCCCGACGTGCCAGTACCCGGCGTAGTTCTGGCTGGAGGTGACCAGCAGATTGCTCGCCTTCAGCGACCCGTCCACGTACAGCCGCATCCCGCCCGGCCCCTGGGTGGCGACGACATGGTGCCAGGTGCCGTTGTTCAGACCGGAACCGCTGCTGATGGTGCGGGCGTAGCCGCTGTTGACGCCGAAGACGATCCGGCCGTCATTGGTCATGTACAGATGCTTGTCGTGGCTGGCGCTCGGCTCCTGGGTGCGGTCGCCGAAGCCGACGAGCTTGCCGCCCTGCCTCGTGGTCGTCTTGAACCAGGTTTCGATGCTGTACGAGGTCGGGCGGCTGTGCTTGCGGTCGCTGTAGGTGTACTCGTCGGTGCCGTTGTAGCCCACGGCCGTGCTCGGCCCGGGCACCGCCGGCGGAGTGACCCGGTACGTCGGAGCGTTGCGGTGGATGCCGCTGTTGTCCGTGCCCGATGCGTCCGCGGCGAACTGGCCGCCGGCCTCGTCGTACCGCCAGTACAGATTCGCGCCGTCCGCCTTCACCCGTGCCGGATAGTCCTCGGCCACCGCGGGCACGGTGACCGTCTGGGTGGCGGACTTCGCGCTGGTGTTGGTGCCGTCGCTCGCCGTGATCCGGTAGGTGTACGTCGAGCCCGCCGTCACGTCGGTGTCGGTGAAGGTCAGCTGCGGCCGGACCCAGGGCAACGACGAGCCGCTGACCGTGTGGACCGGGGTGGTGGCGCCGTTCTTGTAGACCCGGTAGGTGATGTCGCTGTCGTCCAGGTCCAGGCTGGACTGCCAGCGCACGCTCACCTCACCCGGCTTGACGCTGGAGGCGTTGACCAGGGGCACGGACGGGGCGCCGGTGTCCGGGCCGCTCGCGAAGCGGGTCAGCCCCTGCTGTCCCGAACCGTTCACCGTGGTGAACTCGCCGCCGACCCACAGATAGTCGGTGCCGCCGGAGGACGAGGTCTCCATCACCCGCGGGCCGATCTGCTCGCCCAGACCGTCGTTGGTGTCGGGGAACCAGCTCAGCAGGGTCGGGTCGTCGACCGACTCGGCGAGCAGATGCTTGCGGCGCTGGTTGGGGAACGCGCCCATGCTGCTGCAGTCGTGCGCGTGCGAGCCCGAGTACAGGACGCTCTTGTAGACCTCCACCGACTGGGTCGCGCCGAGGCAGGTGTCCCGCCAGCGCTGGTTGAAGTCGCTGAGGTTCAGGGCGATACGGCCGTCGAAGACCCCGCCGCCGGTGCCCTCGTTGCCGGTGTAGAAGCTGTTCGCGTCCGTGGTGATGTCCTTGACCACGGAGGTGGTCGGGATGAAGCCGCCGCTGTAGGCCTTGGCGAGGGAACCGGTACCGGAGTCGACCACGGCCAGCGCGTGCGAGTTGGTGCCGTTGACGGTGAAGAAGTCACCGCCCAGCAGCACCTTGCCGCCGTCCGGGGTCACCTCCACGGCGCGGCCCGGCTCGTCGGCGTCCGCCGTCCACGGTGTGAGGTCACCCCCCGTGGTGACCGCGCCGAAGTACCGGCGGGGCTGCCCTTCCAGCGAGGTGAAGTCCCCGCCGAGATAGACGGTGTCGTCGGTCACGGCCAGGGCCCGTACGGTTGCGCTCGCCGCCACCTTGAAGGACGTCTTCGGCGCGCAGGTCGCGATGTCGATCGCGGCCACATTGCTCGTTCCGACGCCGTTGACCGCTCCGAACTGCCCGGCCGCGTACAGGGTCTTGCGGTCGGGAGAGACCGCCATGGCCCGTACGGTCGCGGTGCCGGAGCCGATCGTGAAGGAGAGCTTGCAGGAGGTCGGCGCGCCGGTCGCGGTGTCGAACGCCGCGAAGTTGACGGCCGGTTCCTCGTTGCTGCCGGACGGCGCGTCCGGCGGTCTGACGGTGGAGAAGGTGCCTCCCGCGAAGACCACGCCGTCGGCCTCCGCAAAGGCCCAGACGATGCCGTTGGTCTGCCAGGTCGGCAGATCGTCGGCGGTGATCCCGACAGGCGGGGTGAGGGCGGTCGCCGTCGGCGCCGACACCACCCCCGCACCGATCAACGATGCGGCTGCCATTGACATGACAGCCGTGTAAACCCCCAGTGTGCGCATGTGCCCCCCTGGCCCCTGCGTGTTCTTGTTCGTACCTGTTCCGGTTCTGATTCGTACTGTTCTGGTTCGTGATTGTTCTGCTTCGCGCGCGCAGCCCGTCCGGGGCGCCTTGCGCGGTGTGCACGGCAGGTTAGGGCGCCGGCCATGAGCTCGTAACCGGAATGGCCAAAATAGAGACCGTACTTTGCGTGTTGGCGGGTCATCTGTCGATACGAACCGCTGAACCGTCCAATTCCGCATCGAGCTTGGACACATCGGCCTGGACCATGATGCGAGCCAGGTCGGGCCAGCGGACCTCGGGCTTCCAGCCGAGCAGCGACTCCGCCTTGGAAGCGTCGCCTATCAGGGCGTCGACCTCGCTGGGGCGCTCGTACTTGGGGTCGAAACGCACATATTCGGCCCAGTCGAGATCCACGGTCGAGAAGGCGACCTCGAGGAACTGCCGTACGGTCCCGGCCTCACCCGTCGCCACCACGTAGTCGTCCGGCCGGTCCTGCTGGAGCATCAGCCACATCGCCTCGACGTACTCCGGCGCGTAGCCCCAGTCCCGTACGGCGTCGAGATTGCCCATGTACAGCCGGTCCTGGAGACCGGCCTTGATACGGGCCACCGCGCGGGTGATCTTGCGGGTCACAAAGGTCTCACCGCGCCGCGGTGACTCGTGGTTGAAGAGGATGCCGTTGACGGCGAACAGATCATACGCCTCGCGGTAGTTGACCGTCGCCCAGTAGCCGAAGACCTTGGCGCAGCCGTACGGGCTGCGCGGATGGAACGGGGTCCGCTCGTTCTGCGGGGGCGGTGTGGCCCCGAACATCTCCGAGGACGACGCCTGGTAGATCCGGGTCTCGATCCCGCTCGCCCGGATCGCCTCCAACAGGCGCATGGAGCCCATGCCGGTCACGTCGGCGGTGTAGAGCGGTGCGTCGAAGGAGACCCGGACATGGGACTGCGCGCCGAGGTTGTAGACCTCGTCGGGCCGCAGATCGCGCAGCAGATTGACCAGCGCGACGCCGTCGGAGAGGTCGGCGTGGTGCAGTACGAGTCTTCGGTCCGGCTCCTGCGGCCCCTCGTAGACGTGGTCCAGCCGCTCGGTGTTGAACGACGACGAGCGGCGCACCAGACCGTGGACGGTGTAGCCCTTGGAGAGCAGCAGCTCGGCCAGATACGAGCCGTCCTGCCCGGTGATTCCGGTGATCAGTGCGCTCTTGTCCATTCCGAGACCCCCTGGGTGCCGGGCCCGTACGGCCCTGGATTAATCAGAAATATGCTGTTTTTCGGACGGATGAAGGGATTCACTCCCTGGCGGGCGGTCCCCGCTGACACAATCCGTTGCCATGACTGCTGCGACTTCCCCGGGGAACACCCCGGGCGCCCGGGCCGGGGCCACCGAGCCGACGGCCGAGCCGGACCTGCTGCCGGACGGGTCCCGGATATTCGTGGCGGGGCACCGCGGGCTGGTCGGATCCGCGATCGTCCGCCGCCTGACCGCCGATGGCCACGACGTGATCACCCGTGGCCGGGCCGACCTCGATCTGCTCGACTCCGTACGGACCGAATCGTTCCTTCGGGACGTCCGTCCGGACGCCGTCGTGATGGCTGCCGCCAGGGTGGGCGGCATCATGGCCAACAGCACGTATCCCGTGCAGTTCCTCGAGGACAACCTGCGCATCCAGCTCAGCATGATCGCCGGATCGCACGCGGCCGGAGCCGGCCGGCTCCTCTTCCTCGGCTCCTCCTGCATCTACCCCAAGCTCGCCCCGCAGCCGATCCGCGAGGACGCGCTGCTGACCGGGCCACTGGAGCCGACCAACGAGCCGTACGCGCTCGCCAAGATCGCGGGCATCGTGCAGGTGCAGTCCTACCGGCGGCAGTACGGCGCCTCCTACATCAGCGCCATGCCGACCAATCTCTACGGGCCCGGCGACAACTTCGACCTGGCGACCTCGCATGTGCTGCCCGCGCTCATCCGCCGCTTCCACGAGGCGAAACGGGACGGCAAGGAAGAGGTCGTGCTGTGGGGCAGCGGCACCCCGCGCCGCGAGTTCCTGCATGTGGACGACCTCGCGGCGGCGTGCGCGCTGCTGCTGCGCTCGTACGACGAAGACGAACCGGTCAACGTGGGCTGCGGCGAGGACCTGACGATCCGCGAACTCGCCGAGACCGTCCAGGAGGTGACCGGCTTTGCGGGCCGGATCGCCTTCGACACCTCGAAGCCCGACGGCACCCCGCGCAAGCTCCTGGACATCTCCCGCATCGCCGGGCTCGGCTTCAAGCCGAAGGTTCCGCTGCGGGACGGAATCGCCGCGGTGTACGCCGACTGGCAGGCCACGAACGGAACCTGACCCGGCGGCGGCCGGGAGCTGCGCTGTTGCCGGCCCGGACGCGGCTGGGGACCGGGCGGCTCCCGGCCCGGGCGCGGCCGGGTGCTGTGCTGCGGTGGGCCCGACTGCGGCTGCGGCTGCGGCATCGGCGTGGGCATCGGCGTGGGCGTGGGCCTGGGCTTGGGCGTGGGCTTCGGCAGGACCGAGCCCGGCCACCCGGCCGCCGCATTCGCCGCACCTGTCTACGGTCCGGGCGGGGACGGCCGTGCCGCGCACGGCTGTCCCCTCATCCGAGCGGCGCCGCTCGGCGAACGCGAGCACCGCCGTCACGCGCGGCACCCGCTCAGTACGCACCGCGGCCGTCGACAACGGCGCGCAGTGTGCGGGCGATGACGTCCATGTCGCCACCGATCGACCAGTTGTCCGCGTATCGCAGATCCAGCGCCACCGTCTCGTCCCACGACAGATCCGAGCGCCCGCTGACCTGCCACAGCCCGGTGAGTCCCGGCTTCACGGTGAGCCGCCGCACCTCCACCTCGTCGTACTGCGCCACCTCGTCCGGGAGCGGGGGCCGCGGTCCCACCAGCGACATCTCGCCCCGGAGCACATTCACCAGCTGCGGCAGCTCGTCCAGCGAACTGCGCCGCAGCCGACGGCCGATCCGGGTCACCCGCGGGTCGCGGCGCATCTTGAACAGCGGACCGTCCTGCTCATTGGCGGTAGTCAGCTCCGCCCGCCGCTCCTCCGCGTCGACCGCCATCGAGCGGAACTTCCACATGGTGAAGGGCGTTCCGTGCTGTCCGACCCGGGTCTGCCGGTGCAGTGCGGGACCGGGGGAGTCGAGCCGTATCGCCAGTGCCAGCAGTCCGTACAGCGGTGACAGCAGCAACAGACCGAGTGCCGCCCCCGTGCGGTCGAGCGCCGACTTCAGCAGCACTGGCAGTCCACGACGGGCCGGCGGCGCTATGTGCAGCAGCGACAGGCCCGCGACCGTGGCCGTCCGGAGCCGCCGCAGGGCGACATCGGTCAGCCCGGGGGAGACCGCCAGCGGCAGTCCGGCGTCGTGCAGTGCCCAGGAGAGCCTGCGCAGCCGCTCGCCGCTGAGCCGGGGGCCCGGGGCGACCAGTACCAGTTCGGCGCCCAGTTGGCCGGTCGCGGCCAGCACCGGTACCCAGTCCTCGTCCGGGGAGGCGGGTGGTGCGGAGCCCAGCCTGGTCAGGGCCGGTACGCCGGAGGTCAACTGGCCCGCGCCGACCGGGATCACGCCGACCACGACATAGGCGTGGTCGGTCCGTCCCGCCAGGTGCTCCACGACGTCGTCGGCCGCGCTCGGCTCGCCGATCACCAGCACGCGGTGCACCGACTGCGCCTCGCGTCGCAGCGCTGTCAGATGCCGGTGGGTCAACTTGTGGCAGACGACGGTCAGCAGCGGAGCCGCCGACAGTGCGAGCAGCGCCAGCGACGGTTCGGAGCTCTCGCCCACCGCGATCCGGGCGACTGCCAGCAGCCCCAGCAGCGTCAGCCAGTCGTTGAGCACGGGCAGTACGCCCCGCGATTCGCCCAGCGCCCGCTCGGCGTACCGGTGGTGGGAGGCCCGTACGCCGAGCCAGACCGCCGTCGCGGTGAGCGCGGCCAGGACCGGATGGGGCTGGAGCGTGCTGCCGAAGACGACGAGGACGGGCACCCCGATGCCCAGCCCGTCCGTGATCAGAGTGAGGGGCAGGTACCACGGGGACTTGCCCCTCCCCGCCGCGCTTCTCCGTGCGGAAACCGGTCTGACCGGCCCGGAATAGAACATATCGACACGCCGCATGGACCCCCCTGGCACAACGCGACCGAAGAAGCGCACCAGCCACTTCCCCAAGTGAACGGTGCGCAAGGTGCCGGACACGTTAGGTCAAACAGATGTGCGCCCGCCGGGGTTTGCTGATTTTTGCCACCTCATACCCCGTGGGTTCACTTTCGGGACGCGGCCGAATTTCTACTGCTCGGTGCCACCGGCGACGGCGGCGGAGGGCCGCCCGGCGCGGACCGGCGGCGCGCCGGACAGCGGCGGCGGCATGTCCCGGGCCGGTACGTAGTCGTGCCCGCCCTCGCAGGCCGCTCGCTCGGGAGAGGCCGAAAAGAAACGTTGGGTGACCCACGCCACTCTGGCCCCGGCATGCATTTCCCAGGAGCGTCCCTCTGCACTGGGCAGTGCAGAGGGACGCAGAGGGATGCAGAGCGATGCTCTCCCGGGACGTCAGCGCAAGGAGCGGAAGAAGCCGCGGATATCGCTGATGAGCGTGTCGGGAGCCTGGAGGGAGGCGAAGTGGCCGCCGGTGGTGAATTCCGACCAGTGGGTGATGTTGTTCGACAGTGCCGCCAGCCCGCGGACGGCGCGGTCGCCGAGGAAGTTGGCCACCCCGGTGGGGACACCTGACGATGCGGGGCGTACGCCCCAGCCGTCGGCGCCGGCTTCGAGGTAGAGCCGTGCGGCCGAGCCGGCGGTGGAGGTGAGCCAAAGGGCGGTGACGTTGGTCAGCACGGCATCACGGTCGGCCGGAGTCTGCTGAGTACGGTTCGGATCGTGGTCGACGAACCATTCCAGGTTCCAAGCGAGTTGCCCGGCGGGCGAGTCGTTGAGCGCGTAGGCAACGGTCTGCGGGCGGGTGGCCATCTGGGTGGCGTAGCCGGAGTGGCCGTACCACCACATCTCGTTCTCCTGCGCCTGCTCGCGTTCCTCGTCGGTGAGGTTGTCCAGCTCGTCCGGGCCGGCGGGGGTCGCGGCGTTGGCCAGCGCGTTGACGTGCACGCCGATGACGTTGCCGGGAGCCACGCGACCGATCTCGGGTGAGACGATCGCGCCGAAGTCGCCGCCCTGGGCGCCGTACCGGTCATAGCCGAGGCGCCGCATCAGTTCGGCCCAGGCGCGGGCGATGCGGTTGGTTCCCCATCCCTTCTCCCGAGTGGGGCCGGAGAAGGCGAACCCGGGGACGGACGGTGCGACGACGTGGAACGCGTCGGCCGGATCTCCTCCGTGGGACCGAGGGTCGGTGAGCGGGCCGATGATGTCCAGGAAGTCGTTGACCGTGCTGGGCCAGCCGTGCGTGACGATCAACGGCGTGGCATCCGGCTCCGGGGAGCGGACGTGCATGAAGTGCACGGTCTGCCCGTCGATCACGGTGGTGAACTGCGGGACCTTGTTGAGCCGCGCTTCCTGTGCGCGCCAGTCGTAGTCGCCTGACCAGTATTCGACCAAGTCCTTGAGGTACGGCAGGGCGACGCCGTAGTCCCAGCCCGCGTCGGGGAGTTCGTCGGGCCAGCGGGTCCTGACGAGGCGGTCCCGCAGGTCGTCCAGATCACCCTGCGGGATGTCGATGCGGAATGGGCTGATGTCCGTGTTTCTGTTCATGCGGATCAAGATAGGAAGCGTTGCGGTCAATTGATGTCCGCAATGAGTCGGGTATCGAGAACTGAGGCGGGTGTGGATCTTGTCGAGCGCTCTCCTGAAAACGGAGTAGGCCCGAGCCGAAGCCCGGTGCTTAGTCTTCGAGTTGGTGCGTGCTCGTTCGGCGAGGAGCAGAGCGAGGGGACGCCTGGAGCAGGAACCGCCTCTCACCGGTGGTCAGCGTCCCGCGTCGGCCCACGGTCTTGTGCGTCGTCCATGGTCAGCCCCTCTCCGGTGTCAGACGGGGAGTTGCCAGGACGGTCCGGACGGCTCGCCGAGCCAGACGGTTTGTGTGTCGTCCGTGACGGTCATGCCGAACGCGGACTGATCAGGTGGTCTGCGATCCACCGGCCCGTCTGCGAATCCGGGTCAAGGACGATCCCCGCACACGGGAGAACGGTGGAGACCGGGAAGGGCTTCATACGGGTGAGCCCCCACGGGGCTACGGCGGTAGTCGTCATCGTTGTTCACCTTCCGTGTTCGTGGCGTTGGAAACTGCCAGGCAGGGAGGTTGCGCCGGTCATTCCTTGGGGGGAAGCGACCTGCGCCGGCCCGCCCGTGCCGACAATCGACGTCTGTACTAGGGCGGAGTCATGAGGCCTTTCGGCTCCGCGGAGCCGGTGAGCCTGCCGAGGAAGTCGGCGGCGGTCGTGCGTCGAGGAAGGCGCGCGGCGCGGAGGCCTTCATGCGACGGCGCCGCAGAACCTCACCGCGTGCGGCCGGTGCGGGCGCGGGAACCTCGAATTTCGCCCATACCTTTTTGCCGTTCGGGGTCCGGTCCCAGCCGTTGCATGTGGCGAGGGAATCGACCAGGGCCAGCCCGCGCCCGCCTTCGTCTTCGGCCGTGGCGTCCTGGAGTCTGGGCTCGTCTCGGTTGCCATCGTGGACCACCAGGAGGAGCCGTTCGTCATTGAGGTGAAGGCCCACGGTGACGAGTCCGGCCGCGTGCACCACGGCGTTCGTGACCAACTCCGAGGCCACAAGCTTCACCGCCTCCCGCTCGTCCTCATTCAGCGGCACCCCCCAGGCACGGACATGCCCAAGGACGCGATCCCGTGCGAACGCGACGGCGGAGGGATCGCCGGGTACGAGAATTCGAGCGCGGCGGGTCATGAGGAGTACTCCTTGGTATGGGCGATGGATTGGAGGCAGCCGGTCCCGACGGGGGCGCGGGGACCGGTTGCCGATCTGGCGCCGTCCGGGGCCTGTTCTGTGAAGCCGGTGTTGTCGGCCCGGTTCCCAGGGCGGCTGCCACCAAGTCAACGGCCTGCCACAGGTAAAGAGGAGGAAAAACCGCGTGTCATCCATGCGCAGAAGACCGGAAATTTTGACTGCCGCTTGACTCGACCTGTACTACCGGACGCACTAGCGCCATTACGGTGAGTACGTGGCAGCAAACCAGGCGCTCAAAGCCCACATGGACGAACGTGGCCTGAAGCAGGAGGAGTTAGCGGAGGGGCTGAACGATGCTCTGTTCGAGCTGACCGGACGGCGCGGGACGGTATCCGACCGCACCATCCGCAATCTGCTGACCGGAAAAACCGTATGGCCGCAGTCTCGGCAGCGCCTCGCGCTGGAGACAGTATTCGGATGCACCGCCGCTGATCTCGGATTCAGGGACCCGAGGACAGCGGATCGCACGCCAGAGTCGCGGGAGGGACCTGTGCACCGCCGCTCCTTTATCACCGCCACGACCGGAACGATCCTCGCGGCGACAACTGCCACCTCGACAGGCGCGCCGCATCGTGTCGGTACATCTGACGTGCGACGCCTCTACGCCAAGCTCGCCGAAGTCGTCGCGGCCGACGACAGACAGGGCGGAACGAAGGCAGTCGAAGACACTGCCCTTGCTTACGCCGACGAAGCCATGGACCTCCAGCAGCGCGGCTACGCCTCTCAGCGAGTACGCGGCCAGATCTTCTCGGCTGCCGCCGCTTTCACGAGCTCCGCGATGTGGGCCGCGATCGACGGCCGCCGTCTGGACGACGCGCAACACCACCTGAATCAGGCCGTCACCCTGGCTGGCCTCTCCGCCGACCCGGCCGTCCAATTCCGAGTGTGGGGCCACGCGGGCGCCCTCTACCGGCAGCTCGGCCAGTACACGCAGGCACTGGCCGCCGACGAGGCAGCGAAGTCCCGGCGGTCACACGCCGCGACCCTCTTTACGCATCCCTCGCCCACGCCCGTACCGCCGTTCACCAGGCTGACCTCCGCGACCGCACCGCAGCCCTCCGGTCCCTGGGTCGCGCCCAGGATGCCCTCGGCAAAGCCGACCAGTCCGGACCTCGCCCGCCATGGATGCGCTTCTACGACCAGGCGGAGCTGGAACTCCTTGCGCTGATCGCGAACTTCACTCTCGGCCGGTGGGCGGAGGCTGAAGCGCACGCCCACCGCAACCTCGCCCTCCTCCGCCCCGACCTGAAGCGCAATCGCGCCCTGGCACTTGTACATCTCGCCCACGCCCAGCTCGGGCAGGACGCTTTGGGTCACGCGGTCGCCACGGGACGGGCGGTGCCGGCCGATGCACGCCACGGCCGCACCGGACGCCTGTTGAACGCATTCGACGCACGGCTGAAGACCAGGGCCCCAGACACATCCGAGACCAAGGAATGGGCTGACCACATCCGGCAGATGGGGAGTACCGCAGCGTGACCGCTGACATCCAGTTCAGACATGTATGCGACGTTGAGGAAGTCCGTCAGACGATCATTGATATCCACGTTGAGGTACGTGCCCGGGACTTCAGCCTCACCGGCCCCTTCTACAGCGCCGAGCGGTTCGGCGAGCGCCTCACCGGCCACAGCGCAGCCCCTGGCTGGGAGGCCATCATCGGTTATGACGAGGACGAGCCGGTCGGTTTCGCGTACTGCACTCCGCTCGGCCCCAGGACCCGCTGGTGGACCGCGATGACCACCCCGCTGCCCGAGGGGTACACCGACGAAACCGGCAGCCGGACCCTCGCACTCAATGAGATCGTCGTCCGCAAGTCCTGGCGCGGCACCGGTGCCGCACGCCGAATCCACGAAGAGTTGCTGGCCGGTCGCACCGAGCCGCGCGTCACCCTCCTGGTGAATCCGAAGGCAGGCGAGGGCAAGGTGCAAACCGTGTACGAGCGGTGGGGCTACGAGAAGATCGGCGAACAGCAGCCGTTCCCTGACTCCCCGGTCTTCGCCGCAATGATGCGCCGCTTGCGCTGAATCGTTCACGGAAGAGGCCACTGCCCGAACCCACTCCAGGGCCAGGGCGATTTCAAAGTCTTTTGACCTTTGGGTTGTTGCTGGTCAGGGCATGAGCGAGGCCGCCAGCGGGGAGTTGCCCTGGCCGCCTACGGGGAGAATCGAGAGGCCGTTGACATCGTGGGAGGGCTCCTGCGCATGAGTAACAGGATTCATGGTGAACGGTCAACGCCACTGCACTCCGTATCCGTGGCGGCCGCCGTGGTCCGCGAGGATGGGCGGGTTCTGGCCATCCAGCGTGCTGACAACGGCACATGGGAGCCGCCTGGCGGGGTGCTGGAACTCGATGAGTCGCCGGAACGGGGCGTCTGCCGCGAGGTCCTGGAGGAGACTGGCGTCGAGATCGAGGTGGAACGGCTCACCGGCGTCTACAAGAATCTCTCCCGTGGCATCGTCGCCCTGGTCTTCCGCTGTCGGCCCGTGGGTGGGACAGCCCAGAAGTCGGACGAAGCCCGGACCGTCGCGTGGTTGTCGCCCGAGGAAGCGGCGGACAGGATGAACGAGGGTCACGCGGTACGCATCCTGGACGCCTGTGTCGGAGGTGCTCCGGCGATCCGCTCGCACGACGGCCGAAGGATCATCGAGGACGCACCGGGGTCCGCGTCATTCGAGTAGTCGCTGGGCACCGTGCTCGGCCGTAGCCCCGGAAGACGGGGCTACTAGTACTCCAGTTGCAGTTTGCTATTTCGGCTGGTCAGGGGCCTGTTTGTGAGTGTAGTGAGCTGACGTGGCGTCATGTGGCGGAAGTTCGTGACTGGTGGTGCGTCGCTTGTAGTGACAGTGCCTGGCGGTGGCCTGGTGTCGGCGGCGCCAGCGGGACCATCTCAGCGCGTGATCGGTACGAGACCGGTGGTGATGTTCTGGCCCGGGTCGGCAAGCTGCCAGGAGTCTGCGGATTTCTGCCAGGCTGAGCGGGGCAAGGGGGGATCCGTTTCTCCAGCCCCCTTTTCCCTTTTGGCCTGGGCGGTCATCGCGGCAAGGAAGGCGTGGGCGAGCATGGCCAGGGTGATGTGCCGGTACCAGCCCGGATACCGGCGGACCTCGTACTCGTCCAGGCCGCACTCGTTCTTCGCGCTCTGGAAGCAGGCTTCGATGGCCCAGCGGCTGCCGGCCACGGCGACCAGTTTGCCCACGGTCGTGCCGGTGGGGGCGTGGGCCAGGTAGTAGGCGGTCTCGTCGGGGCGGGAGATGCTGCGGCGGGCCAGTACCCACCTGCGATGGGCTGGTTTATCGCCATCGAAGAACGGGACGGCGGGAAGCTGAGCGGCTGCCCAGTCATAGACGCGCGGGCCCTTGGCGCCCTCCCCGCAGGACAGTCGCTCCCAGGCTTCCTCGGGTGCGTCGCCGATGAGCTGGTCGATGCGCCAGCACCCGGCCAGGGACTTGACTTGCTGTGATTTCGGGACAGCGACGACGTAGCTGAGGCCGGCCGCCTCGATCATTCGGCGGAAGTGCCAGTCCTGGCCGTAAAGTGCGTCCGCGGTCACCCAGGCCACGGGCAGCGGCGAGGCCAGCGCCCGGGTGACCAGGGCCCGCGCCAGCTCGGTCTTGGTGGCGAAACCACGCTCGTCGGGCACCTTCGCCGCCCGGCACCGCTGGCGGTCGGACGTCCAGGACTTCGGCAGATACAACTCCCGGTCCACCAAAGTCCGGCCCCGGGACGAGGCATAGGCGGCGAACACCGCGACCTGGCAATTTTCCGTACGGCCGGCCGTGCCCGAGTACTGCCGCTGCACCCCGGCCGAGGTATCGCCCTTCTTGAGAAAGCCCGTCTCGTCGATGACCAGGACACCGTCCTCCTCACCGAGCCGCTCGGCGACATACGCCTGCACGTCGTCACGGACCTCGTCCGCATCCCACCGGGCCCGGTTGAGAAGGTTCTGGAACCCATGGGGTGTGCCGTGACCGGCATGCTCGGCGAGCTGCCAGCTGTTCTTCCGCCCCACAGGTCCCAGCAGGGCCCGGACATAGTCCCGCATCCGCCGCCGCAGATCAGCCCGGCCGAACCGGTGACCAACCCGCAACAGCACCTCCTCCAGCTCACCCGCCCACACATCGGGCCGCACATCATCTTGCACGATCAGAACAACAGCAATCCCGTGCGGCCGGTCACGAACTTCCGCCACATGACGCCACGTCAGCTCACTACACTCACAAACAGGCCCCTGACCAGCCGAAATAGCAAACTGCAACTGGAGTACTAGTACTCCAGTCTGACTTCGTGATCTATCCAGTGGGTTTGTCGGCGGACCGTCGTCGGTAGTGGCTGCGACGAGCGCGACCTGGTGGTGGTCGAGGGAGCGGCCTACGCCCAGGGCGGGCAGGCCGGGCATCACGAACTGGCCGGAATGTGGTGGTGACACAAGACCTGTGGCGCCACCGCATCCCGTACGCCGTGGCCAATCCCCATCACCGCACGATCTACGCCACCGGCCGCGCGAACCCGGCCCAGGGCTATCCACGCAACCAGCGGTCAAGGGTGGCCAAAGGGCTGGTGCGCAGCGTGGCTGTTGAGCGGTACGGCGTGGAGTGCGGGGGGGCCGGGCCGCTACGATCAGGCCGACGCCACGGTGCTGGCCGCGATGGGCCTGGACCGGCTTGGCTATCCGACGGTGCCGGTGCCGACACCCACCGTCGGGCCCTGGAGGCGGTGCGGTGGCCGGAGCTGATCCTGGCCGCCGCGAATTAGAAAAGGCCAGGATTCTTGAAATGAATAAACCGGAAAATGGCCCGTCCTCCATCCCGGGTGCGGAGGTCTGCCGTTAAGACATAAGTGTCAAGTGGACCCCTCGCAGAGTGGGCGCGGTGCATGACTGGCAAAGACGACTCGGATACGGCGGATGGTGGGTATCCCTTCGCCTGCCCCTGGTGCCGCAGTCACGACATTCGCTGCGCAGTGCGGGGCATGCGCTTGCGGCCACGCTGCCGATGCCCGTGACCACCGCCGTCCAGGGTTCGCCGGCAGGGTGGAGGCATGCGGAACTCGCCTGGTGACGGCAAGGCCGTCTGAACGGAGCAGGCGTGGGTAGGCCGCGTCGTCAGCCGACGCATGATGGCACGAAGGCCGGGTCGGCCGGGCCCTTGCGCTCGAGCGCGTTGAGAACCCACTGGTGGACGACCGGGTCGTTGGGCGTCTGGTCGTGCTCGATCGTGTCGAGCGGGCAGCGGTCCTGGAGAGTGATGTTGGTGACCTCCCGGTCCGAGCCGTCCAGGAACGCGCTGGTGTAGGGCGTGACGATTTCGTCGTATTTGGTGGTGACGACGGTGTAGTACGGACCGGCCGGGGTCTCGTCCTTCGCGTTCAGGTCGATCAGGAACTCCGACCCCGCCTGTTGCTCGTCGCAGGCCGGACAGGCGTTGTTTTCGCTGCTTTCGAACTCGGGCGGCGGTGCGATCACGCCCTCCGTGCCGTGATTGGACGGAACGATCCCCACCAGGTCGTCGACCTGGGTCGCGCCGCCGAGGTATTTGATGTAGTAACGGGGCATCATTCCACCCTGGCTGTGTCCGACCAGGTCGACCTTCTTGGCGCCCGTTGCCCCCATGACCGCGCCGACGAACGACTTGAGTTCCTTCGCCGACTGGGCAATGGGTCCCATGGCGTTACCGCCATAGTTCAGCGCGAAGACGCAGTACCCCTCGCTTTTCAGCTTGGGGCTGAGCGTCGGCCAGTTCTTGGCCATGGTCTCGAACGTCCCGTGGACCAGCACGACCGGCTCGGGGTGCTCGGCGGTGGGCTCGCAGGACCAGTCGTTGGCACCGGGCGGGGAGATATCGGTGGTGTCGGCGGTGGCCGGCGAGGCGGGGGACAAGACGGCAGTGGTGACCGCGAGAGCGGCGGCGGTAAGGATCGCGGGGAGACGCGGCGACATGCTCTTCCTCTTTGGACGGGGGAGGGGGACGGCAGGGCGGGGACTGGACTGGTGGAGACCCCGTCGCGACGGTGGATGGCCTGCCGGGAGCGGCATGCCTTGCGGGTGACTTCTGGAACCGAACCGAACGACGATCGGTATTGCCGAACAGTCAGCGATTTTGCGCGGGTGGTACCGGAGTGTCAACCCTCGGTATCAGACCTTGGGCAACCCCTGCCTTCGCCCCCATCCGGCTGATCAGTCCGAGCCGGGGGCAGGCCTGCCAGCGCCTGCACATAGTTCTCGTGCGGCTCTGAAGTCGGCTCAAGGGGGGTCGAGAGCGTTGTCAGCGTTGTCCCGGCTTGTCAGTTCGGGTCGTTGGCTCCACGCAGCGCGGCCGGTCGAAGTCGGACTACGGCTGCCGCGTAGGCACCACCTGCGAGTTCTGTGACTGGATAGATCACGAAGTCAGCCTGGAGTACTAGGCCGACAGGCGAGCGAATCAATCGGGATGATCCACGAGCCCTTTCGGAGAGATCTCTCAAGTAATTTCTCTGGTCCAGACCCCTGAAAAACTCCGTTCATTGTGCCCGGCCGAAAAGAACCGAGAAACGGAACCGCAACCTTCGGGGTGTCTCACGGGTCTGCCTTGATATCCGAAGCAATGCGGTCATCGATTCTTCGGTGGGCTCCCGGGTTTCAGCTGCGTAATCCGCGGGCCCGGGACGGCACGGTCCGAATCATCGGTCATCTCCAGGGGGAGGAACCCTTCGTATGCGATACACCAAACCCGCTCTCGCGGCGCTCACCTGCACCCTCGCACTCATCCCGGCCGGGGCCGCGTACGCGGGCACCGGTCCCGCGCCCGCGCCGTCCGAGCGGACCGCCCGGCACTCCACGGCACCCTCGGCGGCGGGCAACCCCGCGAGTGCCGAGGCCCGTGCCGCCGGGGTCTGTTCGGACGCCTACCAGATCGGCAGCACCGGATACGTCGTGCGGGCCGGCGAGCGCATCGCCTCGGTCAAGCAGTTCTACTCGCCCAACTGCCAGGAGAACTACGGCTACCTGTGGGTCTGGGACGCGTTCCGGAACACCGCTGGTGACTACGACGTGAGCACCGCCGTCTACAGCTACTCGCAGGACGAGGTGCTGGGCGGCCGTTCCTGGACGAACAGCACCGCGCAGGAGTTCTGGTCCACCGGTACGGACACGGCCTCCGAGTGCACCGCCGCCGTCGGCGCGGTACGGAAGGCGGGCGACCCGCTCGCCAACCAGGCGGCCGGCTCCAAGCGCTGCTGACGAGCTGAACGGGCTCAGCCGCCATCGGCAGCCGCCGAAGGCAGCAGTATCCTGAGCGGCGGAAAAGGAGTGTCCCCGACTGTCCGGAAAACAGTCGGGGACCTCTGAATTCTACCGGTGGAGAGGGTGGCGAAGGCGGGCAAAGGGCGGAGCTCCGGCGGTTGCGGAAATCCGGTTACGACAGGGGGAGTTGCCGTGCCCCGGATTCCTAGGCGCTCAGCGAATCCCGGCTCGCCGAGCCGAAATGACGTCCCAGATCCCTGAACACACCCGTGTTCAGGGCGAATGCACGCTTGCATTCCTCCACGACCCGCTGCTTCTCCACGTCGTCCACCGGCAGCGCGTCCAGCAGTTCGCGGTACTCACGCTTGAAGGCTGCCGGGTTGCCGATGTCCGCGAAGACGTAGAAGCGCACGCCGTCGCCCTTGCGCTCGAAGCCCCAGGTCTTCTCTGCGGTGGAGCGGATGATCTGGCCGCCCGAGAGATCGCCCAGATAACGGGTGTAGTGGTGGGCGACATAGCCCCCGGGCCAGTCGCGGGCGACCTCGGTCACCCGCGCCGCGTAGGCCGCCGTGGCGGGCAGCGGCTTCAGGTCCGTACGCCAGTGGTCCCCGTTGTGCAGATGCGTCAGATCGCGCTCGAGGGACTCCACCCGCAACAGCTCGGCGCGGCGCACGAACGGCCCGGCCACCGGGTCGCCGGCCAGCCGCTCCGCCGCGCCCTCCAGAGCCCGGTACACGAACCACAGCTGCTCGGTGTAGCGGGCGTACGCGTCGACGCCGAGCTTTCCGCCGAGCATGTCGCTCATAAACGTCGAGTTCTCCGCCTCCGTGTGCTGCTCGTGCGAGGCGGTGCGGATGAGCGTGGAGAACGGAGTCGGGCTGGATGCGTCCAAGGCGGGCCTCCGGGGACCGATGAGACGGGAAGAGGCGGAGCGGCGGGACGAACGGCCCGCGGCGCGCAGCCGCGGCCGACCTCTGCGATCCTCCAACTTAGGTTTACCTAAGTCAATGCTTCCCGACATCTCGTCGGTAAAACCCTACGGCAGCGTGAGGATCTCCGCACCCGTATCGGTCACGACCAGGGTGTGCTCGAACTGCGCCGTGCGCCTCCGGTCCTTCGTGACGACCGTCCAGCCGTCGTCCCACATGTCGTAGTCGTGGGTGCCGAGCGTCAGCATGGGCTCGATGGTGAAGGTCATTCCGGGCTGGATGACGTTGGTCGCGTGCGGGCTGTCGTAGTGCGGGATGATCAGTCCGGAGTGGAACGAAGAGTTGATGCCGTGCCCGGTGAAGTCCCGGACCACGCCGTAGCCGAACCGCTTCGCGTACGACTCGATGACCCGGCCGATGATGTTGATCTGCCGGCCCGGCTTGACCGCCTTGATCGCGCGGTTCAGCGACTCGCGCGTCCGCTCGACCAGCAGCCGCGACTCCTCGTCCACGTCCCCGCACAGGTAGGTGGCGTTGTTGTCGCCGTGCACCCCGTGGATGAACGCGGTCACGTCGAGGTTCACGATGTCGCCGTCGCGCAGCACCGTCGAGTCCGGGATGCCGTGGCAGATGACCTCGTTGACCGAGGAGCACAGCGACTTCGGGTAGCGCCGGTAGCCCAGCGTCGACGGGTACGCGCCGTGGTCGCACATGAAATCGTGGGCGACCCGGTCCAGCTCGTCCGTGGTCACCCCCGGCCTGATGTGCTCGGCAGCCTCCGCCATCGCCTGTGCGGCGATCCGACCGGCGATGCGCATACACTCAATCGTTTCGGCATCCTGCACCTCGGGCCCGGAGTACGGGGTCGGGGCATCCTTCCCGACGTACTCGGGGCGCGGGATCGAGGCGGGTACGGAGCGGGTGGGGGACAGGGTCCCCGGGGCGAGAAGTGACTGGCTGGACATGCAAGCGAGTGTATCGAGACTGCATCGGGCAGCATGGCGGCAGAGAGAGGAGCCCTGCGATGGCCCTGTTCAGGAAGAAAAAGGCCGGCAAACCCGGTGAGTGGTACTACTGCCTCAAGCACCAGAAGGTCGAAGAGGGGCCGGAGTGCCCCGCCCTCGACCGCATGGGGCCGTACGCCAACCGTGCCGAGGCCGAGCACGCCATGCAGATCGCCGCCGAGCGGAATCTGGAGTGGGAGAACGACCCGCGCTGGCACGACAACACTGGGCAGGACACCGGCGGCGGCCGGGCCGGCGCGTAGGAGCGGACGCCCGGTCCTGCGCGTTCCGCTCGTCTACGCGGCGGCGGCCTGCTCCCGCTTCCGCCGCTCTCTCATCCGTACGGCGTGCTCGTCCGTCCTGGCGTCGTACGACATCAGCTTCGGCAGGGCGAGAGCGAGCAGTCCCACGGCCGTCACACAGGCGAGGCCGCCCGCCCAGACCGATGCCCGTACCCCGGTGAGCGAGGCCATACCGCCCGCCCGCAGCTGGCCGAGCTGCGGGCCGCCGGTGAACGAGAGCAGCTCGATCCCGGCGAGACGGCCGCGCAGTTCGTCGGGGATCGTCTGGTTCCACATCGCGGAGCGGAAGATGCCGCTCACCTGGTCGCAGCCGCCCGCCACGACCAGGAACAGCAGCACCAGCCAGATGTTGCCCTGCCGTCCCGCGACCGCCACGGCCGCGCCCCACGCCGCCGCCGCGCACACCACCATCCGGCCGTGCTGGTGGACCCGCGAGGTCCAGCCGCTGGTCAGGCTCACGACCAGCGCACCGAGCGGTACGGCCGCGTACATCAGACCCAGCGCCCAGGGCGCGCCCAGATCGTCGGCGAGGAACGGGAAGACCGCGAGGGGGAAGGCGAAGAGCATGGCCGTCAGGTCGACGGCGTATGTGCCGAGCAGTTCCTTGCGGCGCCACGCGTAGCGCATGCCCTCCGCGATCCCGCGCAGCGACGGTTTCTCGGCGCCGTGGGAGGCGGGTGCCGGTGCGAGGCGTACGGCCAGCGCGACGGAGAACGCGAAGGTCGCGATGTCGATGGTGTACGCCCACTCCAGTCCGGCGTAGACGATGAGGACGCCCGCGAGTGACGGGCCCGCGATGGCTCCGGCCTGCCACCGCAGTGCGTTCAGCGCCGCCGCGGCGGGCAGCTGATCATGCCGAACGATGCGCGGCACGATCGCGTCCAGGGCCGGGCGCTGCACTCCGGTCAGCGCGCTGGACAGCGCCGCCACCACATACAGCGGCCACACCAGGGGGTGCGGCAGCAGGGTGTTGGACAGCAGGGCCAGGGACAGCAGGCCGAGCGCGGCCTCGGAGACGAGGATCAGTTTGCGCCGGTCCATGGCGTCGGCGAGCGCCCCGCCGTACAGCCCGAAGACGATCAGCGGGACCAGCTCGACCGCGCCGAGTGAGCCGACGGCGAGCGTGGAATCCGTCAGTTCCTTGAGCTGAAGCGGAATCGCGACGAAGGTCAGGAAGCTGCCGAAGGCCGTCACCACGCCCGCGCACCACATGAGGCGGAAGTCGCGGGAGGAGCGCCAGGGGGAGAGATCGGGCAACAGCGCACGCCGCCGCGGGGTGCGGGCCCTTCGAGGACGCTCGGAGCCGGTCACGAGGAGCCATGTTCGGCCGCCAGGGAGCTGCCGGGCAAACGAATATCCGCTGCGCATCGGCCGGAGCCGAGGACTCGTGTGGCGGGCACCGGTGCCTCCGGTGGATGCGCCGAAAAGCAGCGGCCACCGGCAAGCGGGCCGGACCTGGGGCAAGCGGTCCGGGCTTGGGGCAGGCGGCCGGTCCCAGGCAGGCGTCACGGGTGAGTGGGTGTCACCAGCGGGTGGGCGGCGGCACGGTCAGCTGTTCGACGAACCCCGTCAGCCGTTCGCGGAAGCCGCGCCGACCGCGGGGCGGCGGCAGCCGGTTCTCGCCGGCGGCCGCGCTGACCAGGTGCTGCACCGTATCGAGACCGATCTCGGAGCCCGGCGGTCCGGCCGGGCGTCCGCCGTCGGGCGGCCCCGCCGCCGGGTCCTGGGCCGTGACCGGCGGTATCAGGCCTCCCGGAACGGCCAGCGCGTCGTGCGCCAGCGCGTGCAGATCCCGGTCGCCGCCGTCGAGCGCGAGCACCGTGGCACCCGCCCGCCGTGCGTCGTGCACCCGCTCCAGCAGGCCTCCGCCCGGCGCGCCCGGGACCACCACGAGCAGGGTCTCACCGCGCCGGGCCGACTCGATCCGGCCCAGCCCCACGGCCAGGTGCGCGGGCTCGCCCGGCCGCACCCGGTGGCGTACGAGCGTGGGGGACAGCTCCGGCAGTCCGGACCAGGCGGCCTCGTCGTCGAGGTGCGCCGCCAGATGCCACGGCTCGTACTCCTCGCTTCCCACCAGCAGCAGGCCGCCGCCGTGCGGTCCGACGGACGCCCGGAGCGTCCCGGCGAATCGCCGGGTGGCCTCCAACCACTCGGTTCCGGCGAGCACTTCGCGCAGCAGAGCGACTCGTACGGCGTCCATGGCCGCGCATCTTGCCCTACAGGTGCACGGCGGTGGAGATGGTTGCAGCCTTTTCACCCGTACGGGTTCCGTGCGGGGCAACGGGTGTTGCGTTGCGGCCGCCGGCCTCAGTGAGGCCGGTGTCAGTGAGGGGGGAGGAGTGCGCTCTCGAACTCGGTGCCGCAAGGGCCCGCGCCGTCGCTCTCCTCGAGCGGCACGCGCTCACCGCTCATCGAGATCGTCCGGTACCAGTTTCCGATGCGCTGCGCCGAACGCCCCACGTAGTGGCAGATGAAGGAGCGCCGGAACCGGTCCGCTGTCCGGTTGGGTCCCGAGCCGTGCACCAGGCTGCCGTTGAAGAACAGCACGTCGCCCGGCGCCATGTCGACCGGCACCGGCTCGAGTCCGGGCGGCGGTGGCACGTACTCCCGGGCGAAGGACAGCGCCGGGTCGGCCTCCTCGGGGCAGTACAGGTCCATGCGGTGGGTGCCCGGCACGACCTGGAGTCCGCCGTTGTCCCGGTCGATCTCGTCCAGCGCCACCCAGGCCGCGACGCAGGTGCCCGGTTCGACCCGCAGATAGAAGTTGTCCTGGTGCAGGGCCTGGCCGCGGGCACCCGGCGGCTTGAAATAGAACATGCTCTGCGCGGCGAGCACCTCCTCCCCGAACAGCACCTCCAGCAGCGCCCTCAGCCGCGGGTCGAGCAGATGAGCACGGGCCCGCTCGTTCA
This sequence comes from Streptomyces sp. NPDC004647, assembly GCF_040609575.1. Lineage (NCBI taxonomy): Bacteria > Bacillati > Actinomycetota > Actinomycetes > Kitasatosporales > Streptomycetaceae > Streptomyces > Streptomyces sp. NPDC004647. The sequence goes on from NZ_JBEXKU010000003.1 coordinate 29,042, forward strand.
CCTCGTGCGGATGCATCACCCGGGGATACGCGCGCAGCGGGTCGTACGGCTCGCCGGGCTTCCGCACCACCGGCTCGAAGTGCCCGGGGATCCGCCCCGCGGTGTGCAGCGCCATGAACTCCGCGCACAACTCCGCCATCTCCTCCGGGCGGAACAGCCCGCGGACGACCAGGAAGCCGTCCTCCTCGAACCGGCGCCTGTCCTCCTCGAACCGGCGGCGGCCGTCCTCCGGGCCGACGGCGGATACGCTGCTGCGCGTGATGGCCATTGCGGAGCCCCTTCCGGCCGGCCGTGGCGCCGGAATCATGCTCCTGACGCCGGCTGCTCTGGCCCGTCCTGCTCCGACGCTAGGCCGGGCCCGGGTTCCGGGGGGATGCCCGTGAACGCTGAGGACTTGCCGGATTCTGCTGCGGCCGCCCCGGGTACGCCGTCCCCGCCCGCCGAGGTCTTCACCGTCGGCTGCTACGACGAACGGCCCGGGTACGCCGTGCACCGGCCGCGGGGAGCGGCGAGCTGGCTGTTCACCTGGACCGTGGCGGGCCGCGGGCGCTTCCGGCAGGGCGGCGCCCGGACCGATGCCCGCGCGGGCGACATGGTCGTCCTCGGTCCGGACGTGCCCCATGACTACGCGGTCGCGCCCGGCGCCCGCCGCTGGGCGTTCTGGTGGGTGCACTGCCAGGCCCGGCCCTCGTGGCACGGATGGCTCAGGCCGTACGAGGCCGGCGGCCGGCTGCACGCCGTCTCACCCGTACCGGCGGACGTCCATCCGCGCATCGACACTGCCCTGCGCCGGTTGCACGCCGACGCCCGCTGGTCCGGTGACGGCGCGCCGCCGGACCCGCTGCCCGCGGCGCCGTCGGCGGGCCCGCCGCGCTTCCGGGCCGTGGCGGCCCAGGGAGCGGCCGCGCGCGAACTGGCGCTCGGCGGGGTCGAGGAGGTGCTGTTGCTGGCCACCGTGGCCGCCGGAGTGGCCCGTGACGAGGTGAAAGGTGGAGTGGACCCGAGGGTGCGCCGATTGGAGGCGCTGATCGCGGCGGATCCCGCTGCCGCCCACACGGTGGGGTCGCTCGCCGCCCATGTGGCGCTGTCCCCGTCGAGGCTGGCGCACCTGTTCTCCGAGCAGTTCGGCCGTACGCCGATGCAGGCGGTGCGCGACGCGCGGCTGCGGCACGCGGCCCGGCTCCTGGAGGTGACGGACCTGCCCGTCGACCGGGTGGCCGCCGCATCGGGGTTCGCGAGCCCGTTCCACTTCAGCCGGGTCTTCCGGGACCGCTTCGGCGCACCGCCCGGTGCGTACCGCACACGCCTGCGCCGGAGCCCGGCCGCCGGAGAGCCGCCCCGGCCTCAGCCCCGGCCCCGGAGCGAGTTCAACCGATAGCCATACCGGCGACCGGGGAATCCGTCAGCTGTTATTCACCCGACGTTCGGCTGCGGAGCGCCGCTCCGGACTTCCGGATAACGCACTATGTCCCGTGCCTTGACGGCCCACTGGGTGCTCCCTATGGTCACCGCAGGACAAGGGACGTCCTACGTCCGGTCGTTGGACTCGTATGCAATGGAGCATCGGGAGGGCGGATGGCAGTCGGAGTGGCTGCGCACGAGCTGTCCGTGCCGTTCCGGGCCGGAGCCGGCGGGTACGCCTCCTTCCGGATCCCCGCCGTGGTCCGGGCGGGTGACGGGACGGTTCTCGCCTTCGCCGAGGGCCGCGTCGGATCGCAGGACGATTTCGGTGACATCGATGTCGTCCTCAAACGGTCCACCGACGGCGGACGCACCTGGGGCCCGCTCCAGGTGGTGGCCGAGAACGGCGACGGCACGGCGGGGAACCCCGCCCCCGTGATCCTGGACAGCGGCCGGATCGTGCTGCTGCACGTACGCAACGCGGCCGACGCGACAGAACAGAAGATCCGCCGCGGAGAGGTCCCGGCCGCCGACGGCCGCCGGGTGTGGCTCCAGCACAGTGACGACGACGGCGAGAGCTGGAGCGCCGCCCGCGAGATCACCAAGACGGTGAAGAAGCCCGGCTGGCGCTGGTACGCCACCACACCCGGTCACGGCATCCAGTTACGGCACGGTCCGCACGCCGGACGGACGGTCGTCCCCGCCAACCACTCCTCCGCCCCGGCCGGCTCCGACACCGGCGCCGAGGGGAAGTACGACGGCAGCCACGCCCTGCTCAGCGACGACGGTGGCGAGACCTGGCGGATCGGCTACACCGACAGCAATCCCAACGGCTACATCAACGCCAACGAGACCACCGCCGCCGAACTCCCCGACGGCCGGATCTACTTCAACTGCCGCAACGACTCACCGGCCCCCGGCACCCGCGCCGACGCGTACTCGGGCGACGGCGGCGCCACCCTGGAGAAGCCCTTCCGCCCCCAGGCCGGGCTCACCGGGCCGGTCGTCCAGGGCAGCGTGTTCCACCTCGGCGACCCCGATGTACTGCTCTACTCCGGGCCCGCCGACCCGGGCTTCCGCGCCCTGATGACCGTACGGGCCAGCCGCGACCGCGGTGTCACCTGGTCGCCCGTGCACACCGTCGACGGTCTCCCCGCCGCCTACTCCGACCTCGTACGCGTCGACGACGAGTGCGTCGGAGTGCTCTACGAGACCGGTGACTTCAGCGCGTACACCACCATCACCTTCCGTCGGATTCTCGTGGAGGAGCTGTCATGAGCTCATATGGCCCGGACCGCCGTGCGGTCCTCGGCGGAGCCGCTGCTGTGGCCGCCGGTCTGGTGCTCGCCGGTTGCGGTGACTCCGACGACGGCGAGAAGAAGCCCGCCGCGCGCAAGAAGGGCGAGAAGGTCACGCTCACCTTCTGGTCCTGGGTGCCGGGCATCGACAAGCCGGTCGACCTGTGGAACAGCAAGAACCCCGAGGTGCAGATCAAGCTGGAGAAGGTGTCCGCGGTCAACGGCGCGCAGTACGCCAAGATGCACGCCGCCATCAAGGCGGGCAACCCGCCGGACCTCGGCCAGATCGAGTACCCCGTGGTGCCCAGCTTCCTGCTCGACAACGGCCTTCTCGACCTCACGAACTACGGCGCCGCCAAGGTCAAGGGCAAGTTCGAGGGATGGCAGTGGGAACAGAGCGTCTTCGGTGACGCCGTCTTCGCGATCCCGCAGGCGTCCGGGCCGATGGGCCTGTTCGTCCGCCAGGACCTCTTCGAGAAGTGGGGCATCGAGCCCCCCGTGACCTGGGACGACTACGAGGCGGCGGCCAAGGCGGTCCGTAAGAAGGGCGCCTGGATCGAGACGTTCGCGCCGACCAACGGCAACCGCTTCGCGGGCTTCGCCTGGCAGGCCGGGGCGCGCTGGTTCGGCTCCGCCGACGACACCTGGACCGTGCGGATCGACGACGAACCGACCCGGCGCGTCGCCGACTACTGGGAGGCCCTGGTCAGGCAGAAGCTGATCAAGACCATCCCGGACCGGCAGAACGCCTGGTACAAGGATATCCAGACCGGTGACATGGCCGCCTGGGTCGGCGCCAGTTGGGGCGACGCGCTGCTGGTGGGCAACGCGCCGAAGACGACCGGGCAGTGGCGGGTCGCCCCGCTGCCGCAGTGGAAGAAGGGCGGCAACGCCTCCGCCAACTGGGGCGGCTCCACCACCGCCGTCTTCCGCAAGACCAAGTACCCCCAGGACGCGGTGGACTTCGCGGTCTGGCTCAACACCGATCCCCAGTCGATAAAGCTCCTCATCGACGGCGGCTACGGCTGGCCCAGCGCCAAGCAGGGCTGGACGAAGGCTGATATGGAGGGCCAGCGGGACTTCTTCGGAGGACAGCGGTACAGCGAAGTCTTCGAGGAGGCCGGCCGGGCGGTGGACACCAGCTGGAAGTGGGGCCCGGCCACGGACACCCTCTACCAGCGGTTCGGCGACGCCTTCACCAAGGCGCTCGGCGAGGGCAGTTCCTTCCGGTCCGTGCTCACCACCGTGCAGAAGCAGACCGTCGCCGACCTCAAGGCCAAAGGCCTGAAGGTGGAGAGCGGGTGAGGCGCCTCACCCGTACCGAGGCACGCAACGCCCGCGCGGCCGGCGGCTTCCTGCTGCCCTTCATCGTCCTGTTCCTGCTCAGCTTCATTGCGCCCATCGGATACGCCGTCCACCAGAGCCTGCTGAAGGTCGAGCGGTCCGGGCCGCTCGGCCTCGGCGGCAGCCCGGAGGAGGTCTTCGCCGGGCTCGACAACTACACCCAGGCCCTCCAGAACGACAGCTTCCTGGCCGGATTCGGCCGCGTGCTGCTCTTCGGGGCCGTACAGATCCCGCTGATGATCGTGCTCGCCACGGCGCTCGCGCTGCTGCTCGAAGCCGCATCCGCACGCTGGGTCGGCTTCTTCCGCACCGCGTTCTTCCTGCCGTACGGCGTGCCGGGCGTCATCGCCTCGATCCTCTGGGGATTTCTCTACGTGCCGGGGATCAGCCCGTTCGTCGAGATGGCCCAAGGGGTGGGCTGGGATGTGGACTTCCTGGCGGGCGACACCGTCCTGTGGTCCATCGCCAACATCGTCACCTGGCAGTTCACCGGCTACAACATGCTCGTGCTCATCGCGCAGTTGAAGGCCGTGCCCGGCGAGCTGTACGAAGCGGCGCGGATCGACGGCGCGAGCGCCTGGCAGGTCGCCCGGCACATCAAGCTGCCGCTGATCCGGCCCGCGCTCGTCCTCACCACCGTCTTCAGCATCATCGGCACGCTCCAGCTGTTCGCCGAGCCGATGGTGCTGCGCCCGCTCACCAACACCATCGACTCCGGCTACACCCCCAACCTGCACGCCTACAACGAGGCGTTCACCAGCAACAACCAGCACGCGGCGGCGGCGGAAGCGGTACTGCTCGCGCTCGTCGCGTGCGTACTGTCCTTCAGCTTCCTGCGCCTCGTCGGGCGAGGCGGGAGGGACGGCGCATGACGCTGGTGTCCGAGGAGGAGCAGGCGCCCGAGCCCACCGGGCCGGTCAAGGCCTCCGGAGCCACCGGGAAGGGCAGGGCCCGCGGACCGGCCGGGCCGGCGCTGCGGTACCGCATCATCACCGCCTCGCTGCTCGCCGTCGCGGCCGTGTACTTCCTGGTCCCCGTCTACTGGCTGGTCGTCTCCTCGACCAAGAGCACCGGGGATCTCTTCGGCACCTTCGGCCTCTGGTTCGCCGACCCGCACCCCTTCGAGTACCTCGGCGATGTGCTGACGTACGACCACGGCATCTATGTCCGCTGGTTCGGCAACAGCCTGCTCTACGCGGGCGTCGGCGCCGTCGCCGCCACCCTGCTCTCCGCCGCCGCCGGCTACGCCCTGGCGAAGTTCGCCTTCCCCGGCCGGGAGGGGATCTTCAACATCGTCCTCGCCGGAGTGCTGATCCCCGGCACCGCCCTCGCACTCCCCCTCTATCTCCTCTTCAGCGAGATGGGTCTGGCCAACACCTACTGGGCGGTGCTGCTCCCGAGCACGGTCAGTCCCTTCGGTGTCTACCTCTGCCGGATCTACGCGGCGGCGGCCGTCCCGGACTCGCTGCTGGAGGCGGCCCGGATCGACGGCGCGGGCGAGGCGCGGATCTTCTCCACCATCGCGCTGCGGCTGATGACGCCCGCGCTCGTCACCGTGTTCCTGTTCCAGTTCGTGCACATCTGGAACAACTTCTTCCTGCCGCTGGTGATGCTCTCGGATTCCGACCTCTATCCGATCCAGCTCGGTCTGACCGGCTGGCAGGGCTACGCGGACCGGCAGCCCGAGCTGTACCAGTACACGGTGGGTGGCGCCTTCCTCTCGGTGCTGCCTCTGATGATCCTGATGGGGGTGCTCCAGCGGTACTGGCGTACGGGCCTGACCGAGGGCAGCGTGAAGTGACCCGGCAGGGCCTGGCAGGATCGCGGTATGACGAATGACGCTGCACATGTTGCCGGGCCCGGTGGAACAGGGCAGAAGGCTCCGGCCAAGGACCCATGGGAGCTCCCGGACGTGTCCGGGCTGGTGGTCGGAGTGCTCGGCGGTACCGGTGACCAGGGGCGCGGGCTCGCCTACCGGCTGGCCAAGGCCGGCCAGCCGGTGATCATCGGTTCGCGGGCCGCCGAGCGGGCACAGACCGCCGCCCAGGAGCTGGGCCTGAACATCGAGGGTGCCGACAACTCGGAGTGCGCTCGCCGCAGCGACGTCGTGATCGTCGCCGTGCCGTGGGACGGGCACGCCAAGACCTTGGAGTCGCTGCGCGAGGAGCTCGCGGGCAAGTTGGTCATCGACTGTGTGAACCCGCTCGGCTTCGACAAGAAGGGCGCCTACGCCCTCAAGCCGGAGGAGGGCAGCGCGGCCGAGCAGGCGGCGGCGCTGCTGCCGGATTCACGGGTCACCGCCGCCTTCCACCATCTGTCCGCGGTGCTGTTGCAGGATCCGGAGATCGACGAGATCGATACCGATGTGATGGTGCTCGGCGAGGTCCGGGCGGACACCGACCTCGTGCAGGCCCTGGCGGGGCGTATCCCCGGGATGCGCGGTGTCTTCGCGGGCCGCTTGCGCAACGCCCACCAGGTGGAGTCCCTGGTGGCCAACCTGATCTCGGTGAACCGCCGCTACAAGGCGCACGCGGGCCTGCGCGTCACCGACGTGTGAGCGGTGGCGGGGCGTGGGGGACAATGGCCCGGACCGTACGGCGTATCCCGTCTGCCGTACTCCCTGCCGCCGGACAGAAAGCCGACCCATGCCCCGCCTCGCCGTCTTCGCCCTCGTGGTGTGCGCACTCGCCCTGGCCGCCGCGGTCGTGTCCTTCGTGCAGGGCAGTCTGCTCGGCATCGTCTGGATCATGATGTCGGGCGTCTCGTCGAACCTGGCGTGGCTCTCCATCCGCAAGGCCAGGGCCGAGCGGAATCAGGCCGTCACGGGCTGAGCGGCGGCACCTGGGGCTCGCCCTGCCAGAAGCGGTAGAACTGCTGACCCCAGTACGTGTCCCAGTCGGTGACGCCCAGGCCGCGCAGAATCGCGTCCACCGCGTCGAAGAACACCTGGTTGACCTCGGGGACCCACAGCAGGCCGAAGACCGCGATCAGCCCGAACGGAGCGAAAGGCTCCACCTGGCGCCGCACACCGCGCGACAGCCACGGCTCGATCATCCCGTAGCCGTCCAGGCCCGGCACCGGCAGGGAGTTCAGGATCGCCGCCGTCACCTGGAGCAGCGCCAGGAAGGCGAGCGCGTAGCGGAACGCGGCCGGTACGCCGTCCAGCGCGTGCAGCCAGAACGGCGCGGTGCAGACGATCGCGAACAGCACATTCGTCAGCGGGCCCGCGGCGGAGATCAGACTGTGCTTCCAGCGTCCCCGGATCCGCCCCCGCTCGATGAACACGGCGCCGCCGGGCAGCCCGATGCCTCCCATGATCACGAAGAGGACGGGCAGCACGATGCTCAGCAGCGCATGGGTGTATTTGAGCGGATTGAGGGTGAGATACCCCTTCGCGCCGATCGAGATGTCGCCGCTGTGCAGGGCGGTGCGCGCGTGCGCGTACTCATGCAGGCAGAGCGAGACGATCCAGCCGGATGTGACGAAGAGGAAGACCGCGAAGCCGGTGCTCGCGGAGAGACCGGCCCACACCGCCCAGGCGGAGACGCCCATGATCGCGACGAGCCCCAGGAAGACGGGGCTGACCCGCCGCTCTCGACGGGTGATGGCGGTGGTCATGGGTGGTGGGCTCCTGGGGGCGGGACGGGGTCGGGCGTCCCGACCGTACAGGTGGCACGCGGAGAACGTCTCGCGGATCGGTGTGAGTTCCGGCGCAGGGGTACGCCCCGGGCGCCGGCCCGGGGCGTTTCGTCATGGGCAGGTGCCGGATCCCGCTGATCCCGCTGTGTGCGCGTGCCGCTCGCCGTGTGTGCGCGGGGCCCCGGCAAGGCGCCGGCGGCCCGCCGACAGGGGGATATCGGCGGGCCGCCGGCTGGGGAAGTGGCTAGTGGAAGCTGTGCTCCTCGACCGGGTACGCCCCGCCGACGACGTCCTCCGCGAACGCCTTCGCCGCGCCGCCCAGCACCTCGCGCAGCTGCGCGTACTGCTTGACGAAGCGCGGCACGCGGCCGCTCGTCATGCCCGCCATGTCCGTCCACACCAGCACCTGGGCGTCGCACTCCGGCCCCGCGCCGATGCCGACCGTCGGGATGTGCAGCGAGCGCGTGACCTCGGCGGCCAGCTCGGCCGGTACGAGTTCCAGGACGACCGCGAAAGCGCCCGCGTCCTGCACCGCCTTGGCGTCGCGGAGCAGTTGCTGCGCGGCCTCCTCGCCGCGGCCCTGGACCGGGTACCCGCCGTAGGCGTTGACGGACTGCGGGGTGAGGCCGACATGGGCCATGACCGGGATGCCGGACTGGACGAGCAGTTCGATCTGGTGCGCCGACCGCTCGCCGCCCTCCAGCTTCACCGCGCCGACGCCCGCATCCTTGACCAGCCGGGTGGCATTGCGCAGCGCCTGCACCGCACCCTCCTGGTACGAGCCGAAGGGCAGGTCGCCGACGATCAGCGCGCGCCGGGTGCCGCGGACGACCGCGGCGGAGAGCATGGTGATCTCGTCCATCGTCACGGGCACCGTGGACTCGTAGCCGAGGTGACAGTTGCCCATCGAGTCGCCGACCAGCATGACCGGGATACCGGCCTCGTCGAAGACGGAGGCGGTCATCGCGTCGTAGGCGGTGAGCATCGGCCACTTCTCGGCGCGGTGCTTGGCGGCGGCGATGTCGCGGACGGTGATGCGCCGGGTTCCCGTACCGCCGTACAGCGCCTTGCTGCTGTCGGCCTTGCTTCCGTCGGCGGACGGGTTCTGCGCAGGGGAAACGTGCGTCATGGCAGCGGCTCCTTCGTCATCTCGAGGCGCCCTGACGGCGTCCCCGGACCAGCTCCATGGTGGCACCTGCCGCCCCCGGGGGAAAGAGGAAGGGACACGGCGCATACTTATTCAGATACGGAACGGGATCGTATCGAAATAGGTTAGGCTGGTGGCATGGCGACCCCCAGCGGCGAGTCCGCCGTTCGCAGCGTTCCCGAGGCGGTGCACCGGCGCCGCTGGCTCACCTTGACCGTCCTGATGTCCAGCCTGCTCATCGTGGTGCTGGACAACTCGATCCTGAACGTGGCGATGAAGACCATCGCCTCGAGCCCGCCCAGCGGGCTCGGCGCCACCCAGAGCGAGCTGGAGTGGGCGATCAACTCCTACACGCTCGTCTTCGCCGGCGTTCTCTTCACCGCGGGCCTGCTCGGCGACCGGCTCGGCCGCAAGAAGGTCCTGCTCTTCGGGATGGCCCTCTTCGGCATCGGGTCGGTACTCGCGGCGGTCTCCGACTCTCCCGGCCAGCTCATCGCCTTCCGCGCGCTGATGGGCTTCGGCGGAGCCTTTGTGATGCCCGCCACGCTGGCGATTCTCATGAATGTCTTCGAGCGCGACGAGCAGCCCAGGGCGATCGGCATCTGGACCGGCAGCGTCGGCGTCGCCATCGCGATCGGGCCGGTCACGGGCGGGTTGCTCCTCGAGAACTTCTGGTGGGGCTCGGTCTTCCTGGTCAACGTCCCCATCGTCGCCGCGGGGCTGATCGGCATGGTGCTGTTCGTCCCCGACTCCAAGGACCCCGCTCCCGGGCGCCTCGACCCGGGGGGCGTACTGCTGTCCGTCGTCGGGCTCCTCCTGCTGGTGTACGGGATCATCAAGGGCGGCCAGCTCGCCGACTTCACCAGCGTGCAGGTGCTGGGCCCGATAGGCGGTGGGCTCGCCGTACTGGCCGGCTTCGTGCTCTACGAGAGGCGCATCGAACACCCGGCCGTGGACGTCGGCTACTTCCGCAAGCCCGCGTTCTCGGCCGCCATCGCCTGCATCTCCCTGGTCTTCTTCGCCCTCATGGGTGTGACCTTCTTCACGGTCTTCTACACCCAGAGCGTGCGCGGCTACTCCCCGCTCCAGACGGGGGTGCTGCTCGTGCCGCTCGCCGTCACCCAGATCGTCTTCGCGCCGCGCGCCCGGCTCGTCGTCGAGCGCTTCGGTGCCCGCCTGGTGTGCACCGGAGGCATGCTGCTCATTTCGGGGACGCTGGCCGGGTTCCTGCTGCTCGACCAGGACACCCCGATCTGGGTTCTGGAGGTGTTGTTCTTCCTCCAGGGCACCGGGATGGCCCACACCATGCCGCCCGTCACGACCTCGATCATGCAGTCGCTGCCGCGGGAGAAAGCCGGTTCCGGTTCGGCGCTCAACAACACCTTCCGGCAGGTCGGCGGGGCGCTGGGTGTCGCGGTCCTCGGCTCCGTCCTCTCCGCCGGCTACCGCGCGGGCATCGAGGACGACCTCAAGGTGCTCCCGCCCGGTGAACGGCACGCCGCCGGCGAGTCCGTCGAGGCCACGATCGGGGTCGCCGAGCGGATGGGACCGGCGGGCCGGGACCTGGTGGAACGGGCCGACGACGCGTTCATCCACGCCATGCACGTGACCGTCGTCGGCGCGTCCGCCGTCGCCCTGATCGGGGCCGTCGTCGTCGCGCTCTTCCTGCCGGGCAGGCCGGCGGACGACGGTGCGGGGGAGGCCGACGACGCACGTACGGAGTCCGCGCCGGACGCCACGGGGGCCGACACCGCGGGGGCGGACCGATGACCTCCCCGGACAGGACCGGCACCGCACCCGCCGAGCGGCGCGGCCGGCCGCGGAACGCCGCCGCGGACACCGCGATCATCGAGACCGTGCTCCGGCTCCTGGAGGACGGCAGCACCGTCGGCGAGCTGTCGATGGAGCGGATCGCCCGTGAGGCCGGGGTCGGCAAGGCCACCGTCTACCGGCGCTGGCCCGGCAAGGAAGCCCTGCTGCTCGACGTCATGCGCTCGGTCGACCTGCACATGCCCGAGACCGCCGGGGTCTCGGTACGCGACGACCTCGTCGGCACGCTGGAGTTCCTGCGGCGGCAGGGGCTGGCCAAGCGTTCCTCGGCCGTGCTGCGCGCGGTCGTCGCCGAGGTCAAGTCGCATCCGAGGCTGTGGCGTGAGTACCACGAGACGGTCGTACGGACCCGGCGCGAAGCGGTGTACGCGGTGCTGCGGCGCGGGATGGCCTCCGGTGAGGTCCGCGACGACGTGGACATCGAACTGCTCTCCGATCTCTTCGTCGGGCCGATGCTCGCCCGGGTCTTCCTGCACGAGTGGCAGGAGCTGCCCGAGGGCCTCGCGGAGCAGATCGTCGACACGGTTCTCCGAGGGGTGCGGCCGGCGCCCGGCAGCGGCTGACGCGGCGCCCGGCGGGTACGAATGACGTGCCGTCAGATTCCGGATGTGTTTGTCCAGGTTCTGTCACAGGACTCCGCGTCCCGGTGCGGACAGGAACCCCCGTCCCTGCCGCAGTCGTCACCATAGGAGACCAGCCGCCCGGAGGCGGCGAGTGACTTTGCTGGTCATCGCCTATGGTGCGTAGGCGGAGGGCAGCGTGCGAGGCAGCGAGGAACGGCATATGGCGCAGGCGTACAGGCAGGCGTACAAATCGGATACGGGACGCGGCCGCTCGGACGCCGAGTGGAACGGCTCCCGCACCCGGCGCCTGTCCGGCCGGTCGCGCCTGTTCAGAGGCTGGGCCGGCCGGGGCATGTGGCGGCGCGGGATCCTTCTCGCGTTGTGCGCCCTGCTGCTCGCCGGGCTGATGGCCTTCCACTCGCAGGTCCCCAACAGCGTGGGCAACCTCGGCAGTCTGCTGGAGACCTTCCTGCCGTGGCTGGGGCTCGGCATTCCGGTACTGCTCCTGTGCGCTCTGCTGCGCCGCTCGGCGACCGCGCTCATCGCGCTGCTGCTGCCGGCCGTGGTGTGGTTGAACCTCTTCGGCGGGCTGGTCACCGGGAGGGCCGGTGAGGCGGCCGGAGAACTCACCGTGGCCACCCACAACGTCAACGCCGAGAACTCCGACCCCGAGGGGACGGCCGGCGACGTGGCCGCTTCCGGCGCGGACGTGGTGGCTCTGGAGGAGGTGTCGGGCGCCGCCGTACCGACGTACGAAAAGGCGATGTCGGACACGTACAAGTACCACTCCGTGCAGGGCACCGTGGGGATCTGGAGCAAGTACCCGCTGGCCGACACCCGTCCGGTCGACATCAAGCTGGGCTGGACCCGGGCGCTGCGCAGCACCGTCGAGACGCCGAAGGGGCCGGTCGCGGTGTACGTCGCCCATCTGCCGTCGGTGCGGGTGAAGTTCAACGCGGGCTTCACCGCCGGGCAGCGGGACGACAGCGCGGACGCGCTCGGGCAGGCCATCGCGGGCGAGAAGCTGGACAAGGTCGTGCTGCTGGGCGACCTCAACGGGACGATGAACGACCGGGCGCTGGCGCCCGTCACCTCCCAGATGCGGTCCACTCAGGGCGCGGCGGGCGACGGCTTCGGCTTCAGCTGGCCGGCGGCGTTCCCGATGGCGCGGATCGACCAGATCATGGTCCGGGGGCTGGAGCCGGTGTCGTCCTGGACGCTGCCCGGGACCGGGAGCGACCATCTGCCGGTCGCCGCCTCGGTCGACCTCGGGCCGAAGAACTGAGGCGAACTGCGGCAAGGCTCCGGCCTGCGTGAACACGGCCGGTGAGCGGGCGTCGGCGGTGACGCCTCGGATCATGTATGCCTCAGGGGGTTCCGAGGCCCCCGGGCACGGCCCGCCGTACGGCCCGCCCCTGAAGGGACACCGGGCCGTCCGGGGCGTGGGCCGTGCCCGGCCGGGCGCCGGCCCGTACCTCTCAGATGTGTTCGCGCCAGCGGTTGGTGATCGGGAGACGGCGGTCCTTGCCGAAGCCCTTCGCCGAGATCTTCGTGCCCGGCGGGTACTGGCGCCGCTTGTACTCCGCCCGGTCGACGAGGAGCAGGATGCGGGTCACCAGCTCGTCGTCGTACCCCGCGGCCACGATCGCGTCGCGCCCCTGGTCCCGGTCGACGTACAGGGCCAGGATCGCGTCGAGCACCTCGTAGTCGGGGAGCGAGTCCGTGTCGACCTGGCCGGGGCGCAGTTCGGCGCTCGGCGGCTTGGTGATGGAGCTCTCCGGGATGGGCGGGGTCAGGCCGCGGTCCTTCGCGTCCTGGTTGCGCCAGGTGGCGAGCCGGAAGACGGCAGTCTTGTAGACGTCCTTGATGGGGCCGAACGCACCGACCGAGTCCCCGTAGAGGGTGGAGTAACCGACAGCGAGTTCGGACTTGTTGCCCGGCGCGAGGACGATGTGCCCCTCCTGGTTGGAGATGGCCATCAGCGTCGTACCGCGCAGCCGGGACTGGAGGTTCTCCTCCGCGAGGCCGATGAGGCCGAGGGATTCCATATACGCGTCGAACATCGGGCCGATGGGGACCGTACGGAAGTTCAGCCCGGTCCGGCGCGCCAGCTCGGCGGCATCGTCCTTGGAGTGGTCCGAGGAGTAGCGGGACGGCATGGAGACGCCGTGGACGTGCTGCGCGCCCAGCGCGTCGCAGGCGATCGCGGCGGTGAGTGCGGAATCGATTCCCCCGGACAGGCCGATGAGGACGCTGTCGAAGCCGTTCTTGGCGACGTACGCCCGCAGGCCGACGACCAGTGCGGAGTACATCTCCTCGGCGTCGTCGAGCCGTGCCGCGTAGCCGCCGCTGAGCTCCGGCTCGTACGGCGGGAGGGGCTCCGCGGACAGGGTGGCGTGGTCGATACGGAGCCCGTCGTCCACGGTGCCCTCGGGCACCGGGCCCGCGGCGGGGAGGTCGAGGTCGATCGATACGCAGCCCTCGGCGAACTGGGGTGCGCGGGCGATCACTTCGCCGTCGGGCGCGACGACGATCGAGTCGCCGTCGAAGACCAGCTCGTCCTGTCCGCCGATCATCGCCAGATAGGCGGTGGTGCAGCCGGCTTCCTGGGCGCGCTTGCGGACCAGCTCGAGGCGGGTGTCGTCCTTCTCGCGCTCGTACGGGGACGCGTTGATCGAGAGCAGCAGCCCGGCGCCCGCCGAGCGGGCAGCGGGGACGCGGCCGCCCTCCTGCCAGAGGTCCTCGCAGATGGCGAGGGCGACGTCGACACCGTGCACACGGACCACGGGCATGGAGTCGCCCGGCACGAAGTAGCGGAACTCGTCGAAGACCCCGTAGTTGGGGAGGTGGTGCTTGGCGAAGGTCAGGACCACCTCGCCCCGGTGCAGGACCGCCGCGGCGTTCTGCGGGGCGCCGGCGGGCTGGCCGTAGCGCGGCTGGGCCCTCTCGGAACGGTCGAGGTAGCCGACGACCACCGGGAGCTCGCCGAAGCCTTCGGCGCCGAGGCGGGCGGCCAGGGTCCGCAGCGCGGCGCGGGACGCCTCGACGAAGGAGGAGCGCAGCGCCAGGTCCTCGACGGGATAGCCGGTCAGCGCCATCTCGGGGAACGCCACGAGGTGGGCTCCCTGTTCGGCGGAGTGCCGGGTCCAGTGGACGATCGCCTCGGCGTTCCCGGCGAGATCGCCGACCGTCGAGTCGATCTGATTCAGGGCGAGGCGAAGTTGAGGCACGGGCCCAGTGTAATCGTCTCTCTGACGCGATGCCCTGTGGGGGCGGCGCCTGCCCGGCAGCCCGGCAGCCCGTGCGCAGCGGGTGCCGGACTGGTCCGTGACGCCCGGAGCTCGGCCGGGTGCGCAGGGTGCCCGGCCTCGGTCCCGGTGCCCGGGTGACGTGGATGAGCTACGGTCCCCGGGCGGCGCCGGGGCGACTGCGCCCGGTTAGCATGGCGCCCACTATGTCCGCGTCCACTATGCCCGGTGCCCCGCGGCGCATCGCCGTTCTCCTCGCGCTCGGCGCGGCCGCCTATACCGCCTGGGCGGTGGAGGTCCTGGTCGCCACCGGCCTCGACCCGATAGAGGCCTACGTCAGCGAGCTGGCCGCCACCGACCAGCCGCTCGGCGGCCTCTTCCGGGCCACCGATCTGGTCGCCGGTCTGCTGGCTCTCGCCGGCGCCCTGCTCGCCTTGTTCCGGCTCCGTCAGGACCGGCTCCGTCAGAACGGGCTCGGGCTCCGCCAGGACGGGCTCGGGCTCCGACATGACCGGCCCCGCCGGCACCCGTGGGCCACCACCGGCTGGGCCGCCCTCGCCCTCTTCGGTGCCGCCACCGCCGTCGACTCACGGCTTCCCCTGAGCTGCGCACCGACCGACGACCCGGTGTGCGCCGCCCGGGAGACCGCCGGACTGGTGCCCGCCACGCATACGGCGCACGCCGTCACCAGCGCCCTCGCCATCGCCGGTGCGCTGGTGGCCATCGTCGCGCTGACCGTCGCCGCCCGCCGCTACGGCTGGTGGCCGCCCCTCGCCGCGTTCGGTCCTGCGCTCGTCGTCGCCGAACTGGCCGCCACCGTCTGGACGCTGGCCTCGGTGGCCGCTTTCGAGGCGGGCAAGGGCACCTGGGCGCTGGGTGCGGGCCAGCGGCTGCAAGTCCTGCTCATCGCGGTCTGGATCGCCGTCCTGGCCTACGCGCTGGCCCAGCAGGAGCAACCCGGATGAGCCCCATGAAGCCGACGAACCGCATGAAGCGCATGAACCGCAGGGGCCGCAGGACCCGTACGACCCCTGGATCCGGTACGGCATCCACACCCGGCCGCATCATCCGCATCGGCTCGGTGCCCACCCATGTGCTGCGCGAGGGCGCCGGCCCGGTCTGCGTACTCAGCGGCGGCCTCGGCAGCAGCTGGTTCGACTGGGATCCGGTGGTCCCGCTGCTCGCCCCGCACCGCACCGTCGTCCGCTTCGACCGCCCGGGCCTCGGTTTCAGCGCCCCGGACCCGCAGCCGCCCACCGCCGTCGGCGAGGCCGACCGCATCCGGCGCGTACTCGACGCGCTCGGCCTCACCACCCCCTGCACCGTCGTCGGCCACTCCCTCGCCGGATTCCACGCGGAGGCGTTCGCCCGCCTGTACCCCGCCCGTACGGCAGGCCTCGTGCTCGTGGACGGCAGCGTCGAGGAGGACGCCCGGCCCCCGCGCGCGCCCGCGCTGCGGATCGCCGCCGCTCGGCTGCTCGGAGCGGCCCTCGGAACGGCCGGCCTGCCCAGAGCCCTGGGCAGAACCACCCGGCGGCTCATCGTCCGCACCACCACCGTCCGGCACCGCGACCCGGCACCCGAGGAACTCGTACGCCGCAGCTACCGCACCAGCCGCGTGCTGCGCGCCGTCCTGATGGAGGACGCGACGTACGGGGACGTGGCGGCGGAGCTGGCCGCCCTGCGTATCCGGTATCCGCTGCCCCGCGTGCCGGTCACCGTCCTCGCGGCGTACGACGCGAGCGAGTCGCCCCGCGGGCTGCGCTGGCTCGAGCGGCAGCGGCGTCTCGCCGCGGAACTCGGCGGTGCCGAGTTCCGGATCTCCGCTCCGGCGGGCCATCTGGTGATGTGCGACGACCCGGCGGCCGTCGCCCGAGCGGTGCTCCGCAGCAGCCCCCGCCTGGGCCAGGAAGGCCCCTAGGACCTAGCCTGGGCCTGGGCAGTCGAGGGTAGACGGCGGGAGCGAAACGCGGGCGAAACCCCGTCACGTGATACTGGGAGGGCCCACCCCGCCCACAAGCCCCCGAGCATGCAGTCTGACCTGCGAGGATAGAGAACATGGATAAGCAGCAGGAGTTCGTGCTCCGCACGCTCGAAGAGCGCGACATCCGCTTCGTGCGCCTGTGGTTCACCGATGTGCTCGGCTTCCTCAAGTCGGTCGCAGTTGCCCCCGCCGAGCTCGAGCAGGCATTCGACGAAGGCATCGGCTTCGACGGCTCCGCGATCGAGGGCTTCGCCCGGGTGTATGAGTCCGACATGATCGCCAAGCCGGACCCGGCCACCTTCCAGATCCTGCCGTGGCGCGCCGAGGCCCCCGGTACGGCCCGGATGTTCTGCGACATCATGATGCCCGACGGCTCCCCGTCGTACGCCGACCCGCGCTATGTCCTCAAGCGCATCCTCGCCAGGACCTCCGACCTCGGGTTCACCTTCTACACCCACCCCGAGATCGAGTTCTTCCTGCTCAAGGACAAGCCGGTGGACGGTACCCGGCCGGTCCCCGCGGACTCCTCCGGCTACTTCGACCACACTCCGCAGAACGTCGGCATGGACTTCCGCCGTCAGGCGATCACGATGCTCGAGTCCATGGGCATCTCGGTGGAGTTCTCGCACCACGAGGGCGCCCCGGGCCAGCAGGAGATCGACCTGCGGTACGCGGACGCGCTGTCGACCGCCGACAACATCATGACCTTCCGGCTGATCATGAAGCAGGTCGCGCTGGAGCAGGGCGTGCAGGCGACCTTCATGCCCAAGCCGTTCTCGGAGTTCCCGGGCTCCGGCATGCACACCCACCTGTCGCTGTTCGAGGGCGACCGCAACGCCTTCCACGAGTCCGGCTCCGAGTACCAGCTCTCCAAGGTCGGCCGGTCCTTCATCGCGGGCCTGCTCCGGCACGCGGCCGAGATCGCCGCCGTGACCAACCAGTGGGTGAACTCCTACAAGCGGATCTGGGGCGGCTCGCAGCGTACGGCCGGCGCGGGCGGCGAGGCCCCCTCGTACATCTGCTGGGGCCACAACAACCGCTCCGCGCTGATCCGGGTGCCGATGTACAAGCCCGGCAAGACCGTGTCGACGCGCGTCGAGGTCCGCTCCCTCGACTCCGGCGCCAACCCGTATCTCGCGTACTCCGTACTGCTCGCCGCCGGGCTCAAGGGCATCGAGCAGGGCTACGAGCTGCCGCCCGGCGCCGACGACGACGTGTGGGCGCTGACCGACGCGGAACGGCGCGCGATGGGCATCGAGCCGCTGCCGCAGAACCTGGGCGAGGCCATCACGCTCATGGAGCGCAGCGAGCTGGTCGCCGAGACGCTCGGCGAGCACGTCTTCGACTTCTTCCTGCGCAACAAGAAGCAGGAGTGGGAGGAGTACCGCTCCGAGGTCACCGCCTTCGAGCTGCGCAAAAGCCTCCCGGTTCTCTGAACGCCCGCTCCGGGGGCAGCCGCTGCGCACGCAGCGGCACGCCCCCGGGCGCAGCGGTCAGGCTCGTCCCCGGTCCTTGATCGAATGAGGCCTCGCAGGCTGACGGAGCACGGCTCCACCGGAGGGAGGCGGCGGTATGTCTCTACCGCACGGACGCCGGAGCAGCACCTTCACCCGGTTGCTCCGGCACGGTTTCACCGACCCCTCCGCCGCGGCCCAGCTGCTCGACGCCCCGGAGTTCTCCGCCGTCCGCCACGATCCCGTGCTGCTCGCCGCGCTCGGCGCGACGGCGGACCCCGACCTCGCGCTGATGGGCCTGGTCCGCCTCGTGGAGGCACTGACGTTGCGCGACGAGGTGGGGGCGGCGTCGGGGGAGGCCGGGCGGTCCGAGGCCCAGACCCTGCTCGACACCCTCGTCGCCGCCAAGCCGCTGCGCGACCGGCTGCTGGGGGTGCTCGGCGCGTCCGAGGCGCTGGGCGACCACCTCTCGCGGCATCCGCTGGACTGGCAGGTTCTGATGACCTACGAATCCGCCGATCTGCACCCGGGCGTCGAGGAGTTCGAGCGCTGCTTCACCGATGTCGGGCACCCCGACGAGCTGCGCGCGGGGTACCGCCGCTGCCTGCTCACCATCGCCGCCCGCGACGTCTGCGGCACCATCGACGTCGCGGACAGCGCCGCCGAGCTCGCCGATCTGGCCACCGCCACGCTGCGCGCCGCCCTCGCCATGGCCGAGCGCCGGGCGCCCGACGACACCGTGGTCTGCCGGCTCGCGGTGATCGCCATGGGCAAGTGCGGCGGCCATGAGCTGAACTACGTCTCCGACGTGGACGTGATCTTCGTCGCCGAGCCGGTGAACGGAGCCGACGAGTCCAAGGCCATGCAGGCCGCGACCCGGCTCGCCTCGCATCTGATGCGGATCTGCTCCGACATCACGGCCGAGGGCACCATCTGGCCGGTGGACGCCAATCTGCGCCCCGAGGGACGCCACGGCCCACTGGTACGGACGCTCTCCAGCCATCTCGCCTACTACCAGCGGTGGGCCAAGACCTGGGAGTTCCAGGCACTGCTCAAGGCCCGGCCGGTGGCCGGCGACCTCGCCCTCGGCCAGGAGTACGTGGACGCGGTCTCCCCCCTCGTCTGGCAGGCCGCCGAGCGCGAGAACTTCGTCCCCGACGTACAGCAGATGCGCCGCCGCGTCATCGACAACATCCCCGTCGCCCAGCTCGAGCGGGAGCTCAAGCTCGGCCCCGGCGGGCTCCGGGACGTGGAGTTCGCCGTACAGCTTCTCCAGCTGGTGCACGGCCGCTCCGACGCGACGCTGCGCAGCGTCACCACCCTGGACGCGCTGGCCTCGCTCGCCGCGGGCGGCTACGTCGGACGGGCCGACGCGGCCTCGCTGGACCGGGCCTACCGCTTTCTGCGCTCGATGGAGCACCGCATCCAGCTGTACAAGCTGCGCCGCACCCATCTGGTCCCCGAGGGCGAGAGCGATCTGCGCCGCCTCGGCCGCTCGCTCGGCTTCCGTACGGAGCCGGTGACCACGCTGCGCAGGGAGTGGAAGCGGCACGCGCGCGAGGTGCGGCGGCTGCACGAGAAGCTGTTCTACCGGCCGCTGCTGGACGCCGTGGCCCAGCTGGAATCCGGGGAGACCCGGCTCAGCACCAAGGCCGCGCGCCAGCGCCTCGAAGCGCTCGGTTACGCCGACCCGGCCGCCGCGCTGCGGCACTTGGAGGCCCTGGCCTCGGGGGTCACCCGCAAGGCCGCGATCCAGCGCACCCTGCTGCCCGTACTGCTCGGCTGGTTCGCCGACTCCGCCGACCCGGATGCCGGGCTGCTCAACTTCCGGAAGGTGTCGGACGCGTTGGGCAAGACCCCCTGGTATCTGCGGCTGCTGAGGGACGAGGGCGCCGCCGCGGAGAACCTGGCGAGGGTGCTGTCCGCCGGCCGGCTCGCCCCCGACCTGCTGCTGCGCGCCCCCGAGGCCGTCGCCCTGCTGGGCCACCCGGAGGGCCTGAAGCCGCGCGACCGGGCCCACCTGGAGCAGGAGATCCTCGCTGCGGTGAGCCGGGCGGCCGGGGCCGAGCAGGCGGTCGCCGCGGCCCGCGGGGTGCGGCGCCGGGAGCTGTTCCGTACCGCCGCGACCGACCTCATCGCCGCGTACGGCACCGAGGGGACCCCCGCGGAGGAGGACCACGGGCGCGCCGTCGACCTGGTGGGCGGCGCGGTCTCCGACATCAACGCCGCGACGATCGCGGGGGCGCTGCGGGCCGCCGTGCGCGACCGGTGGGGTGACGAGCTCCCGGTCCGCTTCGCCGTGATCGGCATGGGCCGCTTCGGCGGCCATGAGCTGAGCTACGGCTCCGACGCCGATGTGTTGTTCGTGCACGAGCCGCGCGAGGGCGTGGACGACCAGGAGGCCGCCAAGGCCGCTTTCGCCGTGGCGAACGAGATGCGCAGGCTGCTCCAGCTGCCCACCGTCGACCCGCCGCTGCTGATCGACGCCGATCTGCGCCCCGAGGGCAAGAGCGGCCCGCTGGTGCGCACCCTCACCTCGTACGCCGCCTACTACCGGCGCTGGTCGCTGGTCTGGGAGAGCCAGGCGCTGCTGCGCGCCGAGCCGGTCGCGGGCGACGCGGATCTGGGGGAGCGGTTCATCGAGCTGATCGATCCGCTGCGCTACCCGGCCGAGGGGCTGGGCGATGACGCCGTTCGGGAGATCCGGCGGCTCAAGGCCCGGATGGAGTCCGAGCGGCTGCCGCGCGGCGCCGACCGCACCACGCATACGAAGCTGGGCCGCGGCGGGCTGTCCGATGTCGAGTGGACGGTGCAGCTGCTGCAGATGCAGCACGGCTGGGCCGAGCCGGGCCTGCGGACGACCCGTACCCGGGAGGCGCTGCACGCCGCCCACGCCGCGGAGCTGATCAGCACCGAGTACGCGGAGATCCTCGACGAGGCGTGGGTGCTGGCCACCCGGGTACGCAACGCGGTGATGCTGGTCCGCGGGCGGCCCGGAGACACCTTCCCGACCGACAGCCGGGAGCTGGCGGCGGTGGGCCGCTATCTCGGCTACGGCGCGGGCCACGCCGGACGGAAGCCGGACACCGGCGGCAGCGGGGAGATGCTCGACGGCTACCGGCGTATCACCCGGCGTGCGCGGGCGGTCGTGGAGGAGTTGTTCTACGGCGCGTGAGGGCCTCCGGCCGGGGCGGGGCGGCAGCTTCCCGGTCACTGGGGGCAACCACGGGCCTCCGGCCACGCCCGCTTTATGGGCGGCGCCCGGTGAGGACCGGCCGGCCGCGCGGGGCGGGGGCGGTTCGCGCGGCGGCTACCTGGTCGTACGGGCAGCTACGTCGTCGTACTGCAGCGCGGCGGCGGAGGCCTCGCGCTGTGCCGGGGTGTGGCTCATCACCGGCCGCATGTCCTGCTTCACGGCCACCTTGCGGGGCAGCCAGTAGCACATCGTGCCGTACCACGCGTAGGACAGCGCGAAGCCGAAGGACAGGCACATCAGCCCACCGACCGCGTCCAGCCAGAAGTGGTTCGCCGTCGCGACGATCACGACCAGGGTGAGGGCCGGGTACGCCAGCCCGAGCACCTTCGCCCACATCGGGCGGGCCAGCATGGCGATCGCGATGCCGCACCACACCGACCAGCCGATATGCATCGACGGCATCGCCGCGTACTGGTTCGAGACGGCGGCGAGGTTGCCCGAGGCCATCGAACCCCACGTCTCGTGCACCAGAACCGTGTCGATGAAGCCCTGGTGCGGCATCAGCCGCGGCGGCGCCAGCGGGTACAGGTAGTAGCCGAGCAGCGCGACGCCCGTGGTGGCGAAGAGGACGAGACGTGTCGCTGCGTAGCGCCCCGGATGCCGGCGGTAGAGCCACACCAGTACGCCGATCGTCACGATGAAGTGCAGCGTCGCGTAGTAGTAGTTCATGCCCACGATCAGCCATTCCGCGGAGTTCACGGCATGGTTGACCGTCTTCTCCACGGCGATGCCCAGGGCTTCCTCGACGCGCCAGATCCAGTCGGCGTTGCGCAGCGCCTCCGACTTCTGTTCGGGCACCGCGTTACGGATCAGCGAGTACGTCCAGTAACTGACCGCGATCAGCAGGATCTCGAACCACAGACGGGGCCTGCGAGGGGTGCGGAAGCGGTCGACCCAAGCGCGCTCGGCTTGCGGGCGGTCCGCATGCTCCTCGATGGGTGACGGGGTGGCCGTACGGCCTGCCAGAGTCCTCACAGTCGCTTCACCCATAGCGCGACAGTCTGCCAGATCCTTGTCATCGGCAGATCATCCGCCGGTCTGGTCCTCTTCACCCACGCTACGCCTCGGGAATGACTGTTGTCCCTGGGGACCGGCGGCCGTAGAACCGCGGACCACCAGCTCGGGCAGGAAGACGAATTCGCTGTGCGGGGCCGGGGTACCGCCTATCTCCTCCAGCAGCGCCCGCACCGCCGCCTGCCCCATCGCGTGCACCGGCTGCCGGATCGTGGTCAGCGGCGGATCGGTGAACGCGATCAGCGGGGAGTCGTCGAAGCCGATCACCGACACATCGTGCGGCACCTCGAGACCGTGCTGCCGGGCGGCCCGGATCGCGCCGAGCGCCATCATGTCGCTCGCGCACACCATCGCCGTGCAGCCCCGGTCGATCAGCGCGGACGCTGCGGCCTGGCCGCCCTCGAGCGTGAACAGCGAGTGCTGCACCAGCGACTCGGCGTCCTCCGCCGGCAGCCCCAGCAGCTCGTCCATGCTGCGCAGAAAGCCCTCGATCTTCCGCTGTACCGGTACGAACCGCTTCGGGCCCAGTGCCAGCCCGATCCGCTCGTGGCCGAGCGCCGCGAGATGGGTGACCGCGAGGTGTATCGCGGCCCGGTCGTCGGGCGAGACGAACGGCGCCTGCACCTTGGAGGAGAAGCCGTTGATGAGCACGAAGGGGACGCCCTGGCCACGCAGCTGTTCGTACCGCTGCATATCGGCGGAGGTGTCCGCGTGCAGCCCGGAGATGAAGATGATCCCGGCGACCCCCCGGTCCACCAGCATCTCGGTCAGCTCGTCCTCGGTGGAGCCGCCCGGGCTCTGGGTGGCGAGCACCGGCGTATACCCCTGCCGGGTAAGCGCCTGGCCGATGACCTGTGCGAAGGCCGGGAAGATCGGATTCTCCAACTCCGGCGTGATCAGCCCGACCAGACCCGCGCTGCGCTGCCGCAGCCGGACCGGCCGCTCGTAGCCGAGGATGTCGAGCGCGGCCAGTACGGACTGGCGGGTGGACGCGGCGACGCCCGGCTTCCCGTTGAGGACCCGGCTGACCGTCGCTTCGCTGACCCCCGCCTGGGATGCGATGTCAGCAAGCCGCGCGGTCACAGGATTGGACTGTACCGGTCGCATCTCAGACTGCCCACCAGACGCAGGTGTCCGCCGGAATGTGGACACTTCCGCCGGTGAAGTGCAGGGCGGCGGTGGAGAGCACCGGCCGCCCCGGTACGGGGAGTTCGACCTCCCGGGCCAGGGTGTTGAGCGTGCACACGAACCCCGGACGGGACACCGCGAGCACCCCTTCGGGCGCGTCCAGCCAGGTCATCGGCCCGTCACCGAGCCCCGGCAGTTCGCGGCGCAGGGCCAGCGCCGAGCGGTACAGCTCGAGCGTGGAACGCGGGTCGCCGGACTGCGCCTCGACCGACAACTCCTGCCAGGCGGCGGGCTGCGGCAGCCAGCTGCCGCCCGGCCCGAAGCCGTACGGCGCCCGGTCGCCCGACCACGGGATCGGCACCCGGCAGCCGTCGCGCGTGCCGTCCTGGCCGTCGCCGCGGAAGAAGGCCGGGTCCTGGCGCACCTCGTCGGGCAGATCGACGACCTCCGGCAGGCCCAGCTCCTCGCCCTGGTACACATACGTTGAGCCGGGCAGCGCCAGCGTCAGCAGCGCGGCCGAGCGGGCCCGGCGCAGGCCCCGCTCCCCGCCGCCGTAGCGGGTCGTGTGCCGTACGACGTCGTGGTTGGAGAGCACCCAGGTGGTGGGAGCACCGACCGAGGTGCTCGCGGCCAGTGAGTCGTCGATCACCGTACGCATCGCCGTCGCGTCCCAGTCGCAGGTGAGGAACTGGAAGTTGAACGCCTGGTGCAGCTCGTCGGGCCGTACGTACAGCGCGAGCCGCTCGGCGCTCGGCGCCCACGCCTCGGCGACACCGATCCGGTCACCGCCGTAGGAGTCCAGCAGCCGCCGCCAGGAGCGGTGGATCTCGTGCACCCCGTCCTGGTCGAAGAACGGCAGCACCTGCGCGCCGATCATCTTGGCCTGCTCACGGGCGCCGATGTCCGGCAGCCCCGGGGCCTTGACCATGCCGTGCGCGACATCGATGCGGAAGCCGTCGACGCCCAGGTCCAGCCAGAAGCGCAGGATCGACTCGAACTCCTCGCGCACCTCCGGGTTGTCCCAGTTGAGGTCCGGCTGCTCGGAGGCGAAGAGGTGCAGGTACCACTCGCCCGGGGTGCCGTCGGGGTCGGTCGTACGGGTCCACGCCGGGCCTCCGAAGACCGACTCCCAGTCGTTGGGCGGCAGTTCGCCGTCGACGCCCTTGCCGGGCCGGAAGTGGTAGCGGTTCCGGGAGGCCGCGCCCGCCCCCTCCGCGAGCGCGGCCCGGAACCACAGGTGCTGGTCGGAGGTGTGGTTCGGGACGATGTCCACGATCACCTTGAGGTCGAGCTCATGGGCCCTGCGCACCAGGTCGTCGGCGTCCGGCAGATCGCCGAACAGCGGGTCCACGGCCCGGTAGTCGGCGACGTCGTACCCGCCGTCGGCCTGCGGCGAGGCGTAGAAGGGCGTGAGCCAGACGGCGTCCACGCCCAGGTCGGCGAGGTGCGGCAGCCGTTCGCGGATCCCGCGCAGATCGCCGATGCCGTCGCCGTCGCTGTCCGCGAACGAGCGCACGTACACCTGGTAGATGACGGCGCTGCGCCACCAGGCCGCGTCCGGCTGCTCGGCGGCCTGCGCGCGGACGGACGGGGCGAGGTCCTGGGTCATGGTGCGTTTCCCTACGGGTAGGCCCATCGAGAGGGCTTCAGGAGCGAAGGCTTGGCTAACGGGGTCAACGCGCCGTGCGTGACCGGGATACGGAGATCAACCCTTGGTGCCGCCCGCGGTCAGACCGGCGACCAGATGCTTCTGGGCGAGGAAGAACATCAGCCCGGCGGGGACGGTGATGAGCACCGAGGCGGCCGTCATCAGACCCCACTCGGCCCGGTGCGGGCCGATGAAGGTCTGCAGTCCGACCGCGAGGGTGTAGTTCTCCTCGCTGGACAGGAACTGGGTGGCGAAGGCGACTTCGCTCCACGCCGTGATGAAGGTGTAGAAGGCGGTGACGGCCAGGCCCGGCCGGGCGAGCGGGACGATCAGCCGCCAGAAAGTGCCGAACGGGGTGAGCCCGTCGACCCGGCCCGACTCGTCGATCTCGGCGGGCACGGTGTCGAAGTAGCCCTTGAGCATCCAGGCGCAGAAGGGCACGGACACCGAGCAGTAGGTGAGGATCAGACCGCCGTAGCTGTCCAGCAGGCCCATCTTCCCGAGGATGTTGTAGAGCGGCACGATCAGCACCGCGACCGGGAACATCTGGAACAGCAGGAAGGACCACATCAGCGAGGAGTGGCCGGGGAAGCGCATCCGGGAGACGGCGTATCCGGCGCTGGCCGAGATCGTGACGCCGACGAGCGTGGTGCCGCCCGCGATGATCATCGAGTTCCCGAACCAGGTCAGGAACTCGGTGTCGCCCAGCACCTTGGCGTAGTTGGCGAGCGAGAAGCCGGACATCTCGGTGGGGTGCGTCCAGCCGTTCTCGCCGCGCAGCGAGACCAGCACGATGAAGACGACCGGGAAGAGCGCGACGAGGGAGGCGAGTACGAGCGTGGTGTGCAGCGCGGCCGAGGAACCCCTGGACCGCTCCCCGCGCTTGCGGACGCGTACGGCAGTGCTGGTGCTGCTCATCGGGCAGTCTCCTGACGGGTCAGCATCTTGCGGTAGAAGACGGAGAAGACCAGCAGCAGGGAGAGGATGACGATCCCGTACGAGGCCGAGCCGGCGTAGTCCCGTACGCCCTGGAAGGCGAGCCGGTAGGCGTAGGTCACGAGGATCTCGCTCTCGGTACCGCCGGCCTGGCCGATCACCAGGTAGATGATCGGGAACATGTTGAAGGTCCAGATGATGCCGAGCAGGATGACGGTGCTGCTGACCGGGCGCAGGCCGGGCAGGGTGACATTGCGGAACCGCTGCCAGGGCGAGGCGCCGTCCATCTCGGCCGCCTCGTGGAGCTCGCGGGGTATCGACTGCAGGCCGCCGAGGATCGCGACCATCATGAACGGCACCCCGAGCCAGGTGTTGACCATGACGACCGAGATCTTCTGGATGAACGGGTCGCCGAGCCAGTCGACGGGGGCGACACCGATCTTGCCGAGCAGCGCGTTGAAGACACCGTTCTGGCTGTTGTACATCAGCTTCCAGGCGAAGGCGGCGACGAAGGCCGGGACCGCCCAGGGCAGGATCAGCAGCACCCGGTAGAGGGCGCGGCCCTTGACCGGGCGGTTGAGCAGCATCGCCAGGCCGAGGCCGATCGTGTAGTGCAGGAACACGCAGCTCGCGGTCCAGATCACGGTCCATGACAGCCGCGGGTAGAACGAACCCTCCTTGCCGGAGAGGATGTTCCAGTAGTTGTCCAGGCCCACGAACGTATAGCTCGCCGGGACCTCGAAGTTGCCGATGGTGCGGCCGATGTTGGCCTCGTTGGCATCGGTGAAGGAGAGGTAGATGCCGCGGCCGAGGGGATAGCCGACGAGCACGGCCAGCACCACGACGACGGGCAGCACCATCGCCCAGGCGTACCAATGGGTGTTGAACGAGCGCCGGGCCCGGGTGAGCAGTCCGGGGCGCGGGGGCTCGCCCGTACCTCCGGAACTCCCGGCGCTGGTCACGCTCCCGGGCTGGGTGACGGCTGTGGTCATGGCTCCACGGCTTTCTGCGGATCGTGCGAGAAGGAAGGGGTCGGGCCCGCGGCGGGGACCGGCTCGGCCGGCCGGGCGCGTGGGTCCGCCCCGCGCGGGGCGGGGCGGACCCTCGGCCGGCCGAGCCGGGACCTCTCCCAGCGGTCACGCCGGGAGAGGGGTTCGGTTACCGCCCGGCGATCTCGTAGTCCTTGATCAGCTTGGACTTCCACTCGTCGGCGAGGGCGTCGAGCCCGGCCTTCGGGGTGGCCTGGCCGCGCAGGATCTTCACGTAGTGCTGGTCGAAGGCGACGAAGAGGTCACCGACGCCGGGGATGGCGGGGCGGGCCTTGGAGGTGGCCAGCGCGTCCTGGAAGGCCTTCTTGACCGGGTCGGCCGTCACGTCCTCGGTGTACGCCGACTTGCGGGTCGGCAGGGTGCCGAGCTCGGTGGCGGTGTACTCCTGGCTCTTCCGGGAGGTCATGAACTTCACGAAGAGGTAGGAGGCGTCGAGGTTCTTCGAGCCGCGGTAGACGGTGTAGTTGTGGCCGCCGATGGGGGCCGCGCCCTTGCCGGTGGTGCCCGCGGGGACGGAGGCGATGCCCAGGTTCTTCTTGTCCTTGAAGGCCTTGCCGGTGTAGTCGTCGGCGGTCGACCAGGGGCCGTTGATCACCATGGCGACCTTGCCGTCCTTGAAGGCCGTCTGCATGTTGACGTAGCCGTCGGTGGTGGCGGGCTTCAGGGAGACACCCGACTTCACCATCTTCAGCGCGGTCCGCATGCCCTTGACGGCCTCCGGCGAATTCACGGTGATCTTCTTGCCCTTGACATCGAGCATGTCGCCGCCCTCGCCGTAGAGGAACGGCAGGGAGAAGTAGCCCTCGGGGTTGAGCTGGGTGCCCGCGACGCCGGTCTTCTTCTTGATCTTCTCGGCGGTCTCGATGAACTCGTCCCAGGTGGCCGGGGCCTTCTCGATGCCGGCCTTCTTGAAGAGCTCCTTGTTGTACAGGAGGCCCAGGGTGTCGGTGACCTGCGGGACGCCGACCGTCTGGCCCTTGTACTTCGCCGTGGACAGCGGGCCCGGCAGGAAGTCGTCCTTGTTCTCCAGGGCCGCGGTGCCGTCCAGCGGCTGGAGGTAACCCAGGTTGGCGAAGCCCGCGGTCCAGCCGACGTCCGTACGCATCACATCGGGTGCGCCCTTGCCCGACTGGGCGGCGGTCTTGAACTTCTGCTCGGCGGCGTCGAAGGACACCGGCACCTGCTTGACCTTGATCTTCGGGTACTTCGCCTCGAAGTCCTTCACCAGCTTCTTGTACGCCGGGCCCTCGGCCTCGTTGGAGGTGTCCCACCAGGTCACGGTGCCGGAGACACTGCCCGGGTCCTTGGCGGCCTTCGAGCCGTCGCCCCCGCTGCCTCCGCTGTCGCCACCGCAGGCAGTCGCCGTCAGAGCCAGCACGCCGGCCACGGCGGCGACCGATATGCCTCGACGCATATTGATCTCCTCATAGAAGTGGCCCGGTCGTCCTCGGCAGGGAACTGCCTGAAAGGACCTCGGGTGCCGCCGTCCCTGGCGGCCCGGGCTGGGGAGGAAAGTAACAGGGTTGCAATCCCTTGCGAAAGACCTTGCAGAAAGAAAACAGCCGGGTTTCCGGGCTGTGACCTCTCCGTGTCCTGGGGGTTGACCGTGGTCGTTCAGGCTCGTACGGTCTCGGTCGCGGCAAGTGGCTGATTTCTTGCTGCAAGAACCATCATCAATGGCCTTACGGGCATGGCGCGTTGCCACGAGGCTGCTCCGTCACCCGCACCTCCCTGTGGAGGAGGATCCATGGCCAGCAGACGACTCAGCAGATCACCCGGCGGACCGCTCCGCGGAGCACTCGGTGAACCGGTCGGTGAACCGGTCGGTGGACCGGTCGGTGGACCGGTCCGCGGATCGCTCCGAGGACCGGTCGGTGTGCCGCTCCGCAGCCCGGCCGGCAGAGTCCTCGCCGCCGCCGTCGCCCTCGTGGCGGGAGCGTCGGCACTCGCCGCACCCGCCGCGCTCCCGCCGGCGCAGGCCGCCCCGCCCGGCGCCAAGGACGTCACCGCCGTCCTCTTCGAGTGGCGCTTCGACTCGGTCGCCCGGGAGTGCCGGGACACCCTGGGCCCGGCCGGCTATGGCTACGTCCAGGTCTCGCCGCCCCAGGAGCACATCCAGGGCGGCCAGTGGTGGACCTCGTACCAGCCGGTGAGCTACCGGATCGCCGGACGGCTGGGCGACCGCGCCGCCTTCAAGAACATGGTCGACGCCTGCCACGGCGCGGGCGTCGAGGTCGTCGCCGACTCGGTGATCAACCACATGGCGTCGGCGTCCGGCACGGGCACCGGCGGCTCGTCGTACACGAAGTACGGCTACCCCGGCCACTACCAGTCGCAGGACATGGACGACTGCAGGTCCAGCATCGTCAACTACCAGGACCGGGCCGATGTGCAGAACTGCGAGCTGGTCGGCCTGGCGGACCTGGACACGGGCGAGGAGTACGTCCGCTCCCGCATCGCCGGGTATCTGAACGATCTGCTGTTGCTGGGCGTCGACGGCTTCCGTATCGACGCCGCCAAGCACATTCCCGCGGCGGATCTGTCCGCGATCAAGGGCAGGCTGAGCGATCCGGGCGTGTACTGGAAGCAGGAGGCGATCCACGGAGCGGGTGAGGCGGTCTCACCGAGCGAGTACCTCGGCACCGGCGATGTGCAGGAGTTCCGCTACGCCCGTGACCTCAAGCGGGTGTTCGACAACGAGAACCTCGCCTATCTGAAGAACTACGGCGAGGGCTGGGGATACATGCCCGGCGGGCAGTCCGCGGTGTTCGTCGACAACCACGACACCGAGCGCGGCGGCGACACCCTCAGCTACAAGGACGGCGCCGACTACACCCTGGCCAATGTCTTCATGCTGGCCTGGCCGTACGGGGCGCCGGATGTGCACTCGGGCTACGAGTTCACCGACCGGGACGCGGGCCCGCCGAACGGGGGCACGGTCAACGCCTGCTGGCAGGAGGGCTGGAAGTGCCAGCACAAGTGGCCGGAGATCGCGAGCATGGTGGGCTTCCGCAACGCCGTGCGCGGGACGCCGGTCACCGACTGGTGGGACAACGGGGGCGACTCCATCGCCTTCGGCCGCGGCGACAAGGGCTTCGTGGCCATCAACCATGAGAACGGCGCGGCGTCCCGTACGTACCAGACCTCGCTCCCGGCAGGGGGCTACTGCGATGTGCAGAGCGGCCGCGGGGTGACGGTGGACGGCTCCGGCCGGTTCACGGCGACGCTGGGCGCGAACACGGCGGTCGCCCTGCACGTCGGGGCGCGCAGCTGCTGAACGACACCGGCGCGGCTGAACGCCAACCGGCGCGGCTGGCATCGTTCCGCGCCGGTGCGTTCGCGCCTCCGCCTCCCTCCGCGCCCCGCCACGCACCTCCGCCGCCCTCCGCACCTCCGCATCCCCCCGCGCGCCGTCGCCTTGCGTCTTTGACGTCCCGCCGCTTTTCGGCCGCCGCTCACGCCCCCGGCCGCCGTGTGGCCCCCTCTCCGTACCTCATCAAGGCATCAAGGAGCCCTGTCCGTGATACGCCCCTCTCCGCGCAGAACGGCCGCTGCCGTAGCAGCAACCCTGTGCGTGGCGCTCGTGCCCGCCGTATCGGCGTCGGCCGCCCCGCCCGCCCCGCTCTCCGCGACAGCCCCGGCCGCCCCGCTCTCCGCGACAGCCCCGGCCGCCCCGCTCTCCGCGTCGGCCGCGCCCGCCCCGCCCGCCTCGCCCTCCGAGGAGTCGGTCCTCGCCACCACCAAGGCCGAGGCGCAGTGGATCGACCGCGACACCGTCGTCTGGAAGGTCGAGGCGACCGATGCCACCCGCCAGCAGCTCGTCTACACCCGGGGCTCGTCCCAGGACGGCGCGCCGGCCGGTACGAGCCACCGACTGCGGATGACGCCCTCCTCGCTCACCGACGCGCAGAAGGCCAAGTACCCGCACCTGAAGGACTATCCGGCCTTCACCGTCGACCCCCGCGACCGGGACCGCGTCCGTACCGCTCTGCGGAGCCGGCTCCTCGCCACCCAGCGGGCTGCCGACGGCGCGCTGCTCGCCGCGACGGGCGTGCAGATCCCGGGCGCGCTGGACGATCTGTACGCGGCCCGCGCGTCGAAGGCGAAGCTCGGCCCAGTGTTCCGGAACGGCCGCCCCGCCCTGTCGGTCTGGGCCCCCACCGCGCAGAAGGTGTCCCTGGAGCTGGACGGCCGGACCGTCCCGATGGCCCGCGATGACGCGAGCGGCGTCTGGAGCGTCACCGGCCCCAGGAGCTGGCGGGGCAAGCCCTACCGGTACGCCGTGACCGTATGGGCCCCCTCTGTCGGGAAGCTGGTCACCAACAAGGTCACCGACCCCTACTCCACGGCGCTGACCGCCGACTCGAAAAGCAGCCTGGTGGTGGACCTGGCCGACCCGGGGCTCGCTCCCCAGGGCTGGTCGAGCATGAGGAAGCCCGCGGCGGTCCCGCTCCGAAGCGCCCGGATCCAGGAGCTGCACATCCGCGACTTCTCGATCGCGGACAGCAACTCCGGGCACCCGGGCGAGTACCTGGCCTTCACCGACAGGACGTCGGACGGGGTCCGGCACCTCAAGAAGCTCGCCGCGTCCGGCACTTCGTACGTCCACCTCCTCCCGGCGTTCGACATCGGCACCATCCCGGAGCGCAAGGTAGACCAGGCGGAGCCCGGCTGCGACCTCGCCTCGTACGCGGCCGACTCCGGGAAGCAGCAGGAGTGCGTGGCCAAGGCCGCCGCGAAGGACGCGTACAACTGGGGCTACGACCCGTTGCACTACACGGTCCCGGAGGGCTCGTACGCGAGCGATCCGGACGGCACCCGCCGCACGGTGGAGTTCCGCCGGATGGTCCAGGGCCTCGGCCGCACCGGTCTGCGCACCGTCATGGACGTCGTCTACAACCACACCGTGGCGAGCGGGCAGGACGAGAAATCGATCCTCGACAGGATCGTCCCCGGCTACTACCAGCGCCTGCTGGCCGACGGCTCGGTCGCCACCTCCACGTGCTGCGCCAACACCGCGCCCGAGCACACCATGATGGGCAAGCTCGTCGTCGACTCCGTCGTCACCTGGGCCAGGGAGTACAAGGTCGACGGCTTCCGCTTCGACCTCATGGGACACCACCCGAAGGCGAACATCCTCGCCGTCCGCAAGGCCCTCGACGCCCTCACGGCCGCCAAGGACGGCGTGGACGGCGTGGACGGAGAGAGGATCGTCCTGTACGGGGAGGGCTGGAACTTCGGCGAGATCGCCGATGACGCCCGCTTCCAGCAGGCCACACAGAAGAACATGGCGGGCACCGGCATCGCCACGTTCTCCGACCGCGCCCGCGACGCGGTGCGCGGCGGCGGTCCCTTCGACGAGGACCCGGGGGTGCAGGGCTTCGCCTCGGGCCTGTTCACCGACCCGAACGAGTCGAAGGCCAACGGCTCTCCGGCGGAACAGAAGTCCCGTCTGCTCCACTACCAGGATCTGATCAAGGTGGGCCTGACCGGCAATCTGAAGGACTTCGCCTTCACGGACTCCTCGGGCAAGCGCGTCAAGGGCTCGGACGTCGACTACAACGGCGCCCCGGCCGGGTACGCGGCCGCCCCCGGCGACGCCCTCGCGTACGCCGACGCCCACGACAACGAGACGCTGTACGACGCGCTCGCCTTCAAGCTCCCGCGCGCCACTTCGCCGGCCGACCGGTCCCGTATGCAGGTTCTGGCGATGGCCACGGCGGCTCTGTCACAAGGGCCGGCGCTCAGCCAGGCCGCTACGGATCTGCTGCGCTCCAAGTCCCTGGACCGCAACTCCTACGACAGCGGCGACTGGTTCAACGCCATCCACTGGAATTGCGCGGACGGCAACGGCTTCGGCCGCGGGCTTCCCCCCGCGCCGGACAACGAGCCCAAGTGGCCCTTCGCCAAGCCGCTCCTGACCTCGCCCGCGCTGAGCCCCGGCTGCGGGGACATCACCGCCGCCTCGGCCGCGTACCGGGACCTGCTGAAGATCCGTGGCACGGAGAGGTCCTTCGGACTGTCCGCGACCGACGAGGTCCAGTCGGCCCTCTCCTTCCCCGTCTCGGGCAAGAACGAGACGCCGGGCGTCATCACGATGCGGCTCGGCACCCTGGTCGTGGTCTTCAACGCGACACCCGAACGGCAGGCCCAGAAGGTCCCGGCCGCGGCGGGCGAACCGTACGCCCTGCACAGCGTGCAGGCGGAAGGCCGGGACGCGACAGTCAAGTCCTCGTCCTACGACCGTGACTCCGGCACCTTCGGCGTCCCGGCCCGGACGGTGGCGGTGTTCGACCGAAGCTGACCGGTCCGTGGCCCGCTGCCTTTCGCCCGCTCGATGGCCGACGCGCTGAACAGCCGGGCCCGCCCTTCCGACTGCGGGCCCGGCCCACCGGCTCTGGTCAGCTCTCCGTGCGTCACCGATACGGGTGGTCACCGGGATCCGGCGGCTGGTGTTCGTGCGCAGGATCCGGTGTATCTCCGGGGTCAGGAGGGCTGGGCGCACCGAGGCTGTTGCGATGTCTCCGCCACCGCCACCGCCACCGCCTCTGCTGGTGCCGGGGCCAGGGTGATCAGGCGGGAGACGAGGTCCCCGAACGTTCCGTTCACCGGTTCCTGCGCGACGATCCACCGCACCAGTGCGGCGGCCTCCTCGTCGTACGCCGCGCTCACCGCCACCAGTGCCATGAAGTCGTGCACCAGCTGCAGTTCCAGTTGGTCCCGCGGCATCTCCCGGCCGTCCAGCCACATCAGCGCCGTCGTCTCGGCCACTCCGATCCAGGAGCGGACGGCCAGAGCGATGCGCGGGCCGGGTGCCGTGACGCCCAAGTGGGCGAGCATGTGGTTGTAGGCGGCCTGCCGCACCTCGTCGATCAACGCGTTCGCCCGCTCCGGACCGACGGATGTGCCGCCGCGCAGCAGCGCCGAGAAACCGGGGCCGTGCTGGTCGACGAAGTCGAAGTAGCGGCCCATGACGCGCAACAGCCGGGCGCCCAGCGGACCTTCCTGCGGTTCGGAGAAGCGTCTTGTCAACTCGTCGGCGGCACGCTGCACCACCTCGTCGTACAGGCTGTTCTTGCCGGGGAAGTAGTGGTAGACGAGCGGCCGCGATATGCCCGCGGCGGTCGCGATCTCGTCGATCGACACCTCCCCCGGGGGGCGTTGGCTGAACAGCTCCTGTGCC
The DNA here is from genome assembly GCF_040609575.1 of Streptomyces sp. NPDC004647. Classification (NCBI taxonomy): domain Bacteria; kingdom Bacillati; phylum Actinomycetota; class Actinomycetes; order Kitasatosporales; family Streptomycetaceae; genus Streptomyces; species Streptomyces sp. NPDC004647. The sequence continues at coordinate 63,164 of NZ_JBEXKU010000003.1, forward strand.
ACGGCGATCAGCTGCTCGCGCCGTTCCTCAACGCCCATCCTGCGGCGCACCCCAGTCCTCATGCTTCACACCCTAACCGCCGGGTCGCGGGGACGTCAGGGCCGTTCGCCGGTCGCAGGGGCGGACCCCCGCGAGCCCGCCGGACCGCATAAAAGCGCAGATCAGCACCCTTGTCCTGGTCCCGGCCCGCAGCGCCGCACACGACAGCAGCGCCGCACACAACAACCGGGCCGGCGCGGGACCTTGTTCAGTGCAGGGCGGAGAGGTGCTCCCCGTCCGCGAGCCGCCCGTCCAGTTCGGCACGCGCGCCGCGCTCGGCCGGAAGGGCCAGCAGACTGCCGCGCACGCTGCCCAGCGCCCCGCCCGACGCGGTGATCGACGTCACCTGGGGGCTGCCCGCGGCCAGTACGTACCACTGTCCGCCCCGGGACTTCCACAGCACGCCCGCCAGCACCCGGGGGGCGCGCGGGCCGCAGGCCGTGGAGTTCCCGGCCTGCGCGGCCACCACGTCCTCGGCGGACGGCTTCCCGGCGGACGGCTTCCCGGTGGGCGGCTGGAAGTGCGCCATCACCCGGCTGCCGCCGCCCCGCCAGGTCTCCGCGCGCGTGCACACCCAGGCCGCGCTGCCGCCGCCCCCGCCGGGCAGCGGCTGGGTGGCGAAGTGCCAGGAGTTCACGGCCCGTACGCCCAGCGAGCGCACCGCCGAGAGGTGGCAGACGGTACGCGCCCAGCTCGCGCGCGCCGCGCTGCCCGTCACGTCGCGCGGCTGCCCCGCGGGGTTGCCGTAGGTCAGCCTGGCGGGGGTCAGCTCGCCCAGGTCCGTCACCAGGTGCGGCAGGGCCGACCCGCCCTCGGTGGCCGTGGGCGCTTCCATCCCCGTGGCCGTACGCAACTCCAGCGCGGACCAGGTATGGCAGGTCGAGGCGGCGACAGGGCTCGGCACGGGATCGGTCACCCCGTCCCCGGTACGGTGCAGCGGCCGCGCCCCGTCCGTGGGCCGCAGCAGGTCGAGCACCCGGGAGCCGGAGACCCAGGGGGCGGTCAGATAGCGGACATTGCCGTCGGTACGGCCCACCACGAGAGCGGTCGCGGACGTGGCGTCCGCCCCGTCCGTCCGCGCGAAGTCCAGCACCGCGCCGCCACTCTCGCCGTCTTTCGCCTCCGCGTAGCGCACCACGCGCAGCCCGTCGTACAGCAGCACCACCGCAGCCCGGTCCACCTCGCCCGCGTAGAGCAGCTGCGCCGGTCCGGGCGGTGGGCCGGAGGTCGTGCCGAGGGTCGCGGACACCTGCACCGTCCGGCCCGGACGTGCCCAGACGGCGAGGGCGCGGCGCAACAGCTCCCGGTCCCCGGTGCGGTTCCCGCGCGCCGGCCAGGTGGAGAAGTCCGTACGGTCCGAGGCCAGCCAGGTGCCGGGCGGCGCCTTCGTCAACGAGGCCGGGTCCAGGGCCTTTTCTGAGGCCGGATTCCGGGCGTACGGCGGCGCGGCCGCTCCGTCCGGGCCCCAGCCCCCGCCCGGCACCCCGAGCAGCGCGCCGCAGACGATGACCGCGGCGGCGGCGGCGAGGGCCGCCCGCAGATGCTGGCGGCGGCGCAGCAGATCGGTGGGCCGGGCCTGGAGGGAGCACGGGTCGAACTCCGGTGACTCCAGGAGCAGTTCGTCCCGACTGCCGCTCGGTACGGCCAGGTCGTCCGCCTCCGCCAGGGCTGCCCGCGCGTCCCGGGCGCCGGCCTCCTCCAGCAACCCGCGCACCTCCCGGTCGGTGAGCCGCTCCAGCGTGCGCAGCACGTACGCGGCCCTCGCGGGGGAGGACAGCGCTGACAGCGCCTGGTCCAGGGCGAGTTCATCGGCACCGCCCGAACGCGGGAACAGCCGCAGCCCCCAGACATGCGGAAACAGCGGGGGCAGCTGCGCGCGCCGGGGAAGCTGCCAGCGCCGCCGTGGCCGCCCGGCGGCCAGCGCGGCCCGCAGCACCCGCAGCCGTACGAACGCATAGCCGACCGAGCCCGCCGCGCCACGCGCCCGGCCGCCGGACTCGTCCGTGCGCTGCGCGGGAAGGCCGGGCTGGGTGCCGCCCGCGCGGTTGCGGGGGAGCGCCCGCTGCGCGACGGAATGCGCCGTCAGCACCCTGCGGTTGCGGCCCAGGGAGGGCGGCAGTACGAGGTAGGCGATCCGGACGAGCCGTGCGTAGTTTTCGACGAGCGCGGCCTCGGCCTGCTCGAGCCCGACCGGCTCGGGCGATACGGCGGAAGGGGGCTGGGCGGCTGTCGCTTCCCGGGAAGTCACGTTCAGCAGAACGAGCGAATCGTCCGATGGTCACCTGAGGGTGAACGACGCCGCGCGGCGGTCGCGGCCGACGATCGTCGACTTCACGTGACGCAGCCGGGCCCGGCGCTCCATGGAGTGCCAGGGCCCTGACCGTTCCAGGCACCTGCCCATCGGGTCACCGGTCGGTGATCCGAAGAACTCTTTCAGGCCGCCTTGACTTGAACCATGGTTCAAGTCAGAGGCTGGTCACCAGTCGCACGGCGGCCGACCGGTCGCCGTGCTCCCGTGCGGAAGGCGGATGTGCCATGTTCGGAAGGTTTTTGTGGTGAACCTCTTCAAGCGCAATGACCTGGAGGCGATCACCACCGCCGAGCGCAGGAATCCGGGTGCACTCGCGATACTTCTGCTGGCCTCGACGCTCACCATCATGGCGGGGGCGATCCTCTCGCCCGTGGTGGAGGTGATCCGCAACGATCTCGGCGTCAACGGCACGCGGGCCGGTCTGGTTCTGACCGCCCACGGTCTGGCCATCGCCGTCTCCAGTCCCCTGATCGGCTGGATGATCGACCGGTGGGGGGTCCGCGTCCCGCTGGCCGCGGGGCTCGTGCTGTACGGAGTCGCGGGTGGCGCAGGCCTGTTCACCACCTCGTACCCGGCACTGCTGGCCAGCCGGTTCGTCTTCGGTATCGGCGCGGCGGCGGTGTTCAGCGGTACCACCGTGGCCATGCTGTCGCTCTACCGCGGGGCGGAGCTGGACCGGGTGATGGGCTGGCGCGTCACGGCGGTCAGCCTGGGCGGAGTCCTCTGGCCGCTGCTGGGCGGCGCGCTCGGCGGGCTCTCCTGGCACGCGCCCTTCGCGGTCTATGCGCTCGGTGTTCCGATCGGTATCGCGGCCCTGCTGACACTGCCGGGCGCCCGGGCCGAGGGCCTGGGCCGGAGCAGGAGCGGCGGAATGCTGACGCTGCTGCGGCGGTACCCCGCCCTTCTGGGCTTCTACGGGCTGATGCTGGCGAGTGGCATCATGCTCTACGGACTGATCGTCTTCCTTCCGCAGCAGCTGGCGCAGGCGGGGGTCGAGCACCCGGTCCTCGTCTCCTTCTACACCATGAGCGTCTCGGGGGCCATGAGCCTGGTCGGCCTCGTCTACGTGAGGATCCGGGCCAACCTGAATTACTCCGGTCTGCTCCGGCTGTCGGTCGCCCCGTGGCTGCTGGCCTTCCTCATCCTCGGCACCACGGACCAGCCCGTGCTTCTGCTCCTCGCACCGCTGCTGTACGGCATCGGCAACGGCATCGCGTTCCCCGCCCTGACCGTGCTGATCGGCGAGACGCCCCCGGCCGAGCTGCGTGGCCAGGCCACCGCCCTGTCGGGCACAGCCACTTTCGCCGGCCAGTTCCTCTCGCCGCTCCTGGTCGGACCGCTCATCGGGGAGCTGTCGCTGCATGCCGGATTCCTGGTGCTCGCCGGATTCGCAGCGGTGCTGCTGCTGATTCTGTTGCTGGTGAAGGTGCCCGCGCCGGGCGCGGAGCGGGCGGAGCCGGAACCCACGGAACGTACCGGGAAGCAGACACCGGTATCGAGCCGGTAGGTCGGCGACCGCGGGAACCACGACCGCGGGAACAACGACAGCTGGGGATCCGCGGCGTGCCGGTGTTCAGCGTGACCGAGTGACCCCCAGGGTCACTCGGTTCGCGGCTAGGACTCGAGAAGCCGCCGCGGACCCGGGCCCTGCTCGCCCAGTTCGTCGTACGGGTTGGCCAGCAGGCAGCGGTCGATCGAGAGACAGCCGCAGCCGATGCAGTCGCTGAGGTTGTCCCGCAGCAGCTCCAACTCCCGGATACGGGCGTTGAGGTCCTTGCGCCAGCACTCCGAGACCCGGGTCCAGTCCTCCCGGGTGGGCGTACGGCCATCCGGCAGCAGGGCGAGGACGTCCCGGATCGTCGCGAGCGGGATACCGACGCGTTGCGAGGCGCGGATGAAGGCGACCCGGCGGAGGGCGTCCCGGCTGTAGCGGCGCTGGTTCCCCGAAGTGCGCCGGCTGTGTATGAGGCCCTGCCGCTCGTAGAAGCGCAGGGCCGAGGCAGGGACGCCACTGCGGTCGGCCAGCTCTCCGACCGTGGCTTCCCGGGCATTCCAGGAAAGTTGGCTCACTCGGCAACTGTAGCTTGACTTGAACCCTTGTTTAAGTTGGAGGCTTCAGTCATGGAGCAGACAGAGGCGCCGGTGCTCCGGGCCCAGGGCGGCGGAGCGCTCTCCGGCGAGCAGCCGGAGCACGGGCCGCTCGCGGTGATAGCGGGACCCCGCCGCCGCGTCTCCTGAGACCTCCGCTCCCCGCACGTTTTTTCGCACTCGCGACGCGTACACGCGCGATATCCGCAGCATCCGAGGAGAATCTGATGTCCGACGCACCCATCCGACTGGCCGTCATCATCGGCAGTGTCAGGGAAGGCCGATTCGGGCCGACCGTCGCCCGGTGGTTCGTCGAGGAGGCCGAGCCCCGCGCCGACCTCGACATCGACGTCATCGATCTGGCAGACGTCAAGCTGGGCATGACGGCGCCCACGATGGATCCCTCACCCGGGACGGCCGAGGCGCTGGGACTCGTGAGCCCGCGCCTGGAGGCGGCCGACGCGTTCGTGGTGGTGACCCCCGAGTACAACCACAGCTTCCCGGCGTTCCTGAAGAACGTCATCGACTGGCACAACGCAGCGTGGAACGCCAAGCCCGTCGGGTTCGTCTCCTACGGCGGCGTGTCCGGCGGACTGCGGGCGGTGGAGCACCTGCGCCAGGTCTTCGCCGAGCTGCACGCGGTCACCGTGCGCGACACCGTCAGCTTCCACACCGCGTGGAGCCAGTTCGGCGAGGACGGCCGCCCGACCGACCCCGAGGGCTGCAACGCGGCGGCCAAGACCATGATCGACCAGCTCAGCTGGTGGGCCGAGGCTCTCCGCGAGGCCCGCAGCAAGCACCCGTACGGGACCTGAGCTGCACGGCGCGGCGGCCTCCCGCTGGACACTGCCCCGTTCGAACGGACTCTTGAGTCTCGTCCGTTGCGGCCGGGACAGGTCCCGTGCGGGAGACCGCCGATTCCGCCGCTTCTGTCACGTCTGCCGGGTCAGCGCAGCTGCCACCCACTGAACTCGACCGTCCCCCGCCCCCCGTCTCCGCCGTTCGACGCCGACATGAACAGCCCGGCGTCCTGGCTCTGCGCGGCCCCCGGCACCGTGACCGTCCCGACCCTGCGCCAGGTCGTGCCGCCGTCCGTCGAGCACTCCCCGGTGTACGTACCGGAAGCGGCCCGCGACAGCCGCAGCAGGACCGGTGCGCGCACCCCCGTGATGCGCTGGTACGTGTCGAGTGTGCCGTCGCCGTTGCTGTCGTAGGACAGGACGACGCCGCTGGCCGGGGTCACCGACAGGTTCACGAAGCCCTGGGACCCGGCGGTCGCCAGGCTGTTGCGGACGATGATCCCGGCCCGCGCCCACGGCCCGGTCGTGGCCTGCCGGCCGACCCGTACGGTCACGGACGTACCGCCCCGGTACGCGCCCTCGCGGTACACCGCGCCGAACTCGGCCGTCGCCTTCCACAGGTCCGCGCCCGCCCCGTCGATGCCGATCCGGTCGCCCAGCTGCCCGAAGACCGCCGCGTTGTTGGTGACCGTCCGCCACCCCGGATCGAGCGGCCCCGCCACGAAGAGCGTGCCGCGCTGCGTGGTGCGCACCCGGTCCTCCCCCCGAGGGCCGTACTCCGTGCTCAATTCGTACGGCAGCGGCTTCAGCGGGTGGTCCAGAGGCTCGTCCGGGGCAGTGGCCCGCCAGCGGACCGAGCCGCTGCCGCCCGGCGGAACCCGCGGCAGCGACGTCGGGCCATCCGCCTCGGCGTCCAGGCCGGTCAGGCGGAAGTCGACGCGGCCGGTCGGGGACAGGCCGTTGACATTGCGAAAGGCTGCCGTGACCTTCGCGCTGCCGCCCGGCGGCAGCGCGGACGGCTCGGCGGTCACGGTCACGCTGCCCTGGTACGGGGCCTTCGCCAGCGCTTCGTGCACCCGTCGCGCGGTGCGGTGGGCATCAGTCGTCGGCCGCAGGGGATAGCTCGTGCGCTCCCGCGTCCAAGGCTCCTCGACGGCGTACCAGTCGAAGGCCCTGGGCTCCCGGCCCTCGGCGAGCGCGTCCTCCAACTCGTCCAGGAACGCCTGCCACTGCGGCAGATGGAAGTCCCCGATCAGACCCTGCCAGTCGCGGTTGGCGTAGTTCGCGAGCCGCCCGCCGTCCGCCGTGACCCGGTCCGCCCAGGTGGTGACGAGCACCCGGGCCGAACGCTCCAGCTGCGCCGACTCCGTCTCCCCGGCCGCCATCCGCTTCGCGTCCTCCAGCCAGGGGCCGAGCAGGAAGAGAGGGTGGGCGCCGGTGATGTCCTCGCTCAGCCGCATCAGCCGCAGCCACAGGCGGGCCAGGGCGCGGAAGGTGTCCCGGTCCCCGCGCTCGAAGGCGGTCCTCAGCTGGGGCAGCAGCTGCCAGGAGCGGTTGGCCAGGGCCTGCCGGGCGCTGTCGGTCAGGTCGTAGCGGTACGCGTCGGAGCCGCGCAGCCCCTCCCGCACATTCAGCAGCGCGGCGAACGCGGTGTCGAACCGGGCCGAATCGAAGGCAGGCGTGTGCGTGGCGTAGTACGTGCCGGAGCGGGCACCGAGGCTGGGCCGCGCGGCGAAGATGCTGTCGTGCGGGCGCCCGTCGCGGCTGCTGATCTCGTACGTGGTGCCGCGGAGCGCGTCGAACGCCTCGCGCGCGTGCGGGTCGCGTCCGCCGTAGCGCAGATCCGCGTAGTCCGCGAACCACGCGGCCCGGTCCACCGGCTCCCGCCGCCACGCCAGCTCGCTGAACAGCTCGAACGCCGCGGGGTCGCGCTCGACCGCCTCGGGCATGTACGCCGTGCCGGCCAGCTTGCTGCCCGGCTTGTCGCGCCAGGCGGTGAAACGGTCCGCCCACATATGGGTCTTGGCGCCGATGGTGGTGCGCCCGCCGAAGTTGGGGATCGTGCCGAAGGCGTACGGGGTGGCGCCCCAGTCCTTCTCGCGGTCGGTCACGCTCTCCAGGTCGGAGAGCCCGTCCACGACCAGCATCCGGTCCTTGTCCAGGGCGTCCAGCAGGTCCCGGCGCGGATTGGCCTGCCAGCCGAGGATCATCCAGGTGGCATCGGGCCGGGCCGTTCGGAGGGCTTTCTCGACGGCGCGGGCGGCGTCCGGCACGGGCACGTCACCGGCGTTCCCGCCCTCGTGCAGCAGATCCATCTTGAAGTGGTCCACGGGACCGAAGAGATCGCGCTGGTGCCGGTAGAAGGCGGCGGCCACGTCGCGGAACGCGGCGGTCCTGGGGTCGAGCCAGTCCGGGCGCTTCAGACCCGCCCAGACGCCCTGCGGGACCGTACGCGCCCCAGGGTTGCGCTGCTCGAAGCCGTCCGGGACGGTGCCGAAGTAGCCCGGGAGCACCGGAGCCATGCCGAGCTCGCGCATCCGGTCGGTGATCCGGCGGCCCAGCTCGGTGCGTCTCGCCAGGAGCTCCGGGCTGACCGGACCGCCGTACGCGCTCATGTTCTGCAGTAGCCACCACGGCTGATGGGAGGGGGCGGGCAGCCAGGCGCGTGCCTCGGCGTCGGTGTAGCCGAAATCCTGGAGCAGGCGGTGGTAGACGGCCTCCTGGCCGGGGGTGACCAGGACCTGGTTGAGACCGTGCAGCGCCATGACGTCGATCAGCCGCTCCCAGCGCGGCCAGTCGGCGTACGGTCCGGTGTAGCCGTCATGCGTGTCGTTGAGCGCGAAGCGGACCGGCACGGTCGCGGACCGCTCCAGCGGGCGGGCGGGCGCGGGCAGGCGTTTCGGCAGCCGGAGCTGGGTGCCGGACCAGGAGATATGCGCCCCGCAGACGTACTTGAGGTACCAGTGGACACCGGTGAGCAGTACGCCGGGGCAGGTGCCCGACACCTCGATACGGCCTGCCGTACCGGAGACCCGGAAACGCTCGGGGCCTCCCGACAGGGCCTGTAGCCGGAACTGGTCCGCGTGGTCAGGCAGTAAACGCCTCAGTGCCGCGCCCGCCGGAGAGGTGTCATCGGTCCCGGCGGAGTCCTCGTCGGGGGACGCGTCCCCCGAGGGGGAGGCGGCGGCCGGCACGCGCGGGCCACCGCCGAGGGCCGCGGCGGCGCCGAACGCTCCGGCGGTCCCCAGCAGCGTCCGTCGTGCCACGTTGCGGCGGTGTGGATCGGTCACGTGCGCTCCCCACTGTGCGGGTGGTGCGGCGACAGGTGTCTGCGCGTTGCACGTTAATGACCGGGATATGGGGGAGCAATGGGGCGCGCGACTGAGACATTCGCAGAGGATTCCCGTACGGGAAGTGTCGGAGTGTGTATCCCCTCAGGAGGTCATCCATGCGATTCCCAGACCGAGCCCCCGGGCGGGCTCCGGGCCGTATACGTGGTCGAGCCGTCATCATGTCCACCGCGCTGGCCGGTGCGCTCGTCCTCACTGCCGGGTGTGGCGGCGGGGACGCGAAGGCCAAGGTGCCGAAGACCGCGACGGGGACCGTGGAGCAGCTGGCCGCGAAGGCGACGTGCAAGCCCAATATGCAGATCGACGCGGACGAGCTGAGGCAGGGCCTCTGCAAGACGAAGGCCGGTAAGTACGTTCTGGCGACGTTCACCACGCATCAGGGTCAGCAGAAGTGGCTGACCGAGGCGCAGATCTACGGCGGTTCGTATCTCGTGGGCAGGAAGTGGGTCGCGGTGGGCGACCCGAAGGTGCTGGGGAAGGTGCGCGGCCGGCTCGGCGGGGTGGTCGAGACCTCACCCGCACACGGACACGGTGGTGACTCGCACGGCGGTGGCTCGAAGGGAGACCACTCGCACAAGGGCGACTCACACAAGGGCGACTCGCACTGAGACGCCGAAACCGGTGTCGCCCGGGAACCCACTCCGGCGACACCGGTCACGGCATCGGTCACAAGGGGCACGGCGGTCAGCACGGAGGCTGACCGCCCAGCGTGTCCCCGAGGGCGGCCAGAACTCAGTTATTGCACTGCTGGCCGCCGTTGATGCAGTCCACCGCCTCCTTCATCAGGCCCTCGGAGAAGACGTTGATGAAGTCGCCGTGGTCCGTGATCGGCTTGTGCAGCTGCTCCGGGAAGGAGTCGACGGCAAAGCCGGGGCCGGGCGGAACGTCGTAGGCGATCGTCTGCACGAGCTTCGGGATCGCCTGGAAGCCGTTGTCGCACGACCCGTCCTCGTTGGCGAAGTCGACATGCGTGCGGTGGTTCGCACTGTCGATGTTCTGACCGTCCCAGCAGCTCTGGAACTCGAACTTGCGCAGCACCTGGCTGCCCTCGGGGCAGATCGGGTACTTGTCCGTCAGCTGCCGGTCCTCGAATCCGCTGCAGCTCCACGAGGCATTGGCATTGGCGTCACCGTTGGTGAACGCCTTTGCGTCGCCCGTGATGATGCGCAGGAAGCGAGGCATTTCCACGACATCGCCGGAAGCGCTGCCCTGGAATTCGTTGGTCACCGACGCCGGCTGCTGGATCTGGCCGATGTTGTCGTCCTGACCACCGCCCGGAGCATTGGCGTCCTGCTCGTCCTGACCATTCTGCAGACGGAGCACCGGCCAGTAGTACGTCGACTGGTCCTCCTGGTTCTGGCACGTGGTCTCGCCGGCCGCAAGGCTGTCGTTGGACGAGAACGCCGTATTGTCCTGGTTGCCGATGTAGTCGTGCATGTGCTTGGCACCATTGCTCACGCCAGGCGCGGCGATGACATTGTCCGAGTTGAACTTCTTGTTCTCGTTCACACCGCAGTCGCTGGTGAACGTGCCGTTCGAACCGCCGTTCTGGCCCTGGTCCTGGCCCTCGGCGTTCGGCTCCACCGTGGTGATGTCGACGAAGTCGTCGGGGGAGGGGCCGCCGACCTGCTGGTCGCCTTCTCCCTGGCCGGCGTCCTGACCGGCGTCCTGACCACCGTCCTGGCCGGCATCCTGGCCACCGTCCTGGCCGGCATCCTGGCCACCGTCCTGGCCGGCATCCTGACCGCCGTCCTGGCCGGCGTCCTGACCTTCGCCCTCGAGGGTCTGGCCGTCCCCTCCTGCTGCGTCATTCTCCTTGAGCTGACACTCGGCCAGTTCCTCCAGGCCCTTGGGCTGGGCGTCCTCGGCCTCGAGGGCCGTGTTGATGTTCTTGATCACCGTTCGGCGCTTGTCCGCCAGCGGGTCGAGGACCGATTTCTGGGCCCAGTCCGGGTCGCTCGCTGCCTTGGCCCGGTTGCTGACAAGGCTTTGGTACGAGTCGCCGATCTGGGTATCCAGCAACGCGAGATTGCGGTCGACTTCCTTTCGGGACTGCTGAGGTACATCGGGTATCTGGTCGACCACCTCCGGACAAGCGATCGTGGAGGCATTCGCGGCCGGCTGCCCCGTGGAGGAGCCACCGCCCGGATCCTGGCCGGCGTTGGCGGAGACATTGATGGCGATCAGGCCACCGCCTCCGAGCAACAGGGCAGCCGCCGCGGCGATCGCCCTGCCTGCCAGCGGGGAGCGTTTGTGCGATTTCTGATTCATGGAACCCCTCTTGCGTCGTTCCGAGAGATGGGGGGACTCCCGGGCGGAGAAGCTCCGTTTCATACGGTGGCGGGCGCCGAGGTGTTCAAAGGCCCATGAGTTTCGTGTGATGCGCCAACGCCATTTGAGCGCAGAGCCGTTCAATTCCGGCAGGGCAACTACCCCTGGTCGCAGGGTGGTTACCTGCGGTCGAGACAAGCGAGAACCGCGAGAACCCGGCGGTTGTCGTTGTCCGACGGCGGAAGGTCCAACTTCCCGAAGATGTTGGAGGTGTGCTTGGCCACCGCCCCCTCCGTGATGAACAGCTGTGAGGCGATGGCGGCGTTCGATCTGCCCTGCGCAATCAGCTCCATTACTTCCCTCTCCCGCGGCGTCGAACCACCCATCCTTGTTCTGGGCGCGCCGGGACGGCAATTGGTGCTGCTGCCCTCCGTCATGGTCCTGCTGGAAGAGCGCAACTGGCGGGCGTCGCGCGGTCTGCGGCGGCTGCCCCAGCTCTCGCACGGAGAGCAGCCGGAGGCCGGACCCGCTGCTCCGGAGCCGGAACGGGTGCCGGTGCACGCGGGCTGGCACCGGAACGGCACTGGCCCGGAGCCGGCCCGGTGCCACTGGACCGGAGCCCACGGGCGCGTGCCACTGGACCGAAGCGCCCACGGGGCGCCACTGGACCGGAACCCCGCAGGACATTTCGCACTCCCTGTCACCCCGGCCCCGCCGGGGTGACAGCATGTGCGCACCATGACGCATGCCCGGTCGCTCTCGCGGCACCTGCGGGCCGCGGTCTTCGCCGCGGTGTGCGTGGTGCTGGCAGCGGCCGGGCACGTTTCGATTTCGGGCGATCACATTCCGTGGCAGGCGCTGCTGGCGGCGTTCGGTGTGACCGGCGCCGCCGCCTGGCTCGCCGGAGGACGGCAGCGAGGCGTACTGCCCATCGGGACCGGCCTGTTGGCGGTCCAGGCCGCCCTGCATCTGCTCTTCGACGACGGGCAGCGGACCGCGCACCCGCACACTGTGGCCGGCACGGAATCCGCGTCCGGCTCCGGCGGCGGTTCCGGCGCCGGCACTGCCATGGCGCTGCACACCGCCGACTCCGCCCACGGTGCCGCGGCCATGTTCACCGCCCACCTCCTGGCAGGTGTGTGCTGCGCGCTCTGGCTGTGGCGCGGTGAGGCCGCCTTCTTCCGGCTGCTGCGCTGCCTGGGCGCACTCGCCTTCACACCGCTGAGGCTGCTGCTGGCCGCCGCGGCCCCGCGCCCGGAGCTGCACCGGCCCGCCCGCCTCAGCCCGCGGACCGTACCGGCCGGGCGGACGCGGAGCGTCCTTCTCGCGCATGTCCTCTCACGGCGCGGACCGCCCTACGGCGCGGTGTCGACCCACACCGCGCTCATCGGCCCGCCCGCACCCGGTATCTGACCGGATTGCCTCGGGACGGGCGCAACGGTGGGTGCTTTCACCGCGCGGCCGCCGGCGGCCGCGCGCTCACACCGTCCTGCCGCGTTCGGCGGCCCGGACGGCTCCTGCCACCGCCGCGTCACGGGCCCGCCCCTGCGCGGCCGCACGAACCGAAGGACCCCATGTCCGTTGACGACCCCGTCCAGGGGACCGAAACCCCGTCCGCAACCCCGTCCGCCCCAGGCCGTTCCGAGCAGGACGACACACAGACCGCAGCGGATACCGCCGGCGGCAGGAGGAGCGGATGGGCGGGCCTGCGCCCGCTCGTCCTGCGCCTGCACTTCTACGCCGGAATACTCATCGCGCCGTTCCTGCTCGTCGCCGCCGCCACCGGGCTGCTCTACGCCGCCTCGTTCCAGATCGAGAAGGCCGTCTACTCCCACGAGCTGACCGCACCCGTGGGCGAGGACGCCGTCCCCCTCTCACGCCAGGTCCAAGCCGCCCTCGACGCTCACCCGGACGGCAAGCTCACCGCGGTCTGGCCCCCGGCGGAGGACGGCGCCACCACGCGTGTCCTGCTCAGTGACCCCTCAGTGGCCGAGGGCAAGTCGCTCGCCGTCTTCGTCGACCCGTACACCGCCGAGGTGCGCGGCTCGCTGGAGAGCTACGGCGGTTCCGGAGCGTTGCCCTTCCGGGCCTGGGTCTCCGAACTGCACCGCAATCTGCACCTGGGCGAACCCGGCCGGATCTACAGCGAGTTGGCCGCGAGCTGGCTCTGGGTGGTGGCGCTCGGCGGGCTGCTGCTGTGGATCAAGCGCAAGCGGGCCACCCGCGGCGTCCGCGCCCTGCTGCTGCCCGAGCGCGGCTCCACCGGACGGCGGCGCACCATGTCGTGGCACGGCACGGTCGGCGTCTGGGCGGTACTGGGCCTGGTGTTCCTCTCCGCCACCGGCCTGACCTGGTCGACGTACGCGGGCGAGAACATCGACGTGCTGCGTACGAAGCTGCGCGGGGCCACCCCGGCGGTCTCGGCCGAGCTGAACGGCGGCGGGGGAGGAGGGCACGCGGAACACTCGGGCCACGGGAGCGGCGGCGGTCAGGCTGGGAAGGGCCCTGATGTCGGAATCGACCGGGTGTTCGAGGTTGCTCGTGAGCGGAAGCTGACCGGGGAGCCCATCGAGATCACCCCGCCGAGCAAGGGCACCGCGTACGTCGTCAAGCAGACCGACAAGGAGTGGCCGGTGAACCTGGACGCGGTGGCCGTCCACCCGGCCACCGGCGAGGTCACCGACGAACTGCGCTTCGCGGACCACCCGTTGCTCGCCAAGCTCACCCGCTGGGGCATCGACGCCCACCAGGGCCTGGCCTTCGGCCTGGTCAATCAGCTCCTGCTGATGGGGCTCGCCCTCGGGCTGATCCTGCTGATCGTGTGGGGTTACACGATGTGGTGGCAGCGCAGGCCGGCCCAGGAAAGCGGCTTCCGCTTCGGCCGGCCCCTACCGCGCGGCGCCTGGCGACGCGTCCCGCTGCCGGTGCTGCTGCCGCTGGCCGCGGCCACCGCGGTCGTCGGCTGGCTGATCCCGCTGTTGGGTCTCGGCCTGGTGCTGTTCCTCGCCGTGGACGTGGTGTTGGGAGCCGTCGCCCGCCGTCGCGCCGCCTCCTGACGGTGTGCATGGTCTTCGGTGCGCCGTCGAGGCGTACCGAAGACCATGGCACCACCGCTTACGGGGTGGGCGGCGTGTACTTGTAGCCGACCCGGCGCACCGTCACGATCGAGTCGCGGTACGCGGCGCCCAGTTTGCGGCGCAACCGGGCGATATGGACATCGACCGTCCGGCCGTCGCCGACATGCCCGTACCCCCACACCGTGGTGACCAGATGGTCCCGGGTGTGCACCCGGTGGGGATGGGCGACGAGGTGCGCCAGCAGCTCGAACTCCAGGTAGGTGAGGTCGAGCGGCCGGTCGTCGACGAGCGCGGTGCGCTGGTCCGCGTCGATCCGCACCGGACCGGGGTCCTGCGCGGCCTCGGGTCCCGCGGCCGCCGCGGCAGCGGCACCGGCGCGGGGAGGGGCAGAAGCAGGGGCGGCCGCTGCGGCAGCGGCGACCGCGATCCCGTTCGGGGGCTCATCGGCCGGTACGAGTACCAGGTAGCCGACCATCGGCGGCTGTCCCGGCAGGGTGGGCACCGTGTGCTGCGGCGCGGGCAGCCACGTGGCACCCGGCGGCAGGAAGTCCGAGACGTGGGCCACCTCGTCCCGGTCGACCGCTCGGAGCCGGTGGCGGCTCAGCGGGGCGGACGACTTGACGGGGGCGGCGGCGGGGGACAGGGAGCGGGTGTCCGTCATGGAGCTCAGCTCTTTCGCGCGAGAGGGCGTCGATGGACGTCGTGCGCGCGGCCGTTGGCCGGGTTCATGGACCGGCTGCTGACTTCGACTGCCGGTGTCAGCGGTGGTGGGAGGCGGCCTGCGCGGTGATCGCGCGGCAACACACTCGGTCGAAGTCGTGATGCTGGCGGGAAGGCCAGAACGGCTCGAGGCCGCTGAGACCCGGGGCGGAGTTCTGGAGGCTGGCCATGGTTCCTATTGAAGCAGAAGCCGCACCGGGTGCGCCCCGTCCGGTCACGGGTTGATACGGAACGCGGGGTGGCGTCCCCGCCTCATCAACCCCCGGCGTCAATCGCGTCCTGGACAGCCCGTGGTGCCCGCCGGCGCTTGCGGCCGACGGGCACCACGGGACGTACCGGAGCACAGGGGGAGGGTCAGACCTGGCCGGCCTTGTCCAGGGCCGTGCAGCAGGTGTCGACGATCAGCCGGGTCACCACGTACGGGTCCACGTTGGCGTTCGGCCGCCGGTCCTCGATGTAGCCCTTCTTCTCGACCTCGACCTGCCACGGGATACGGACCGAGGCGCCGCGGTCGGAGACGCCGTAGCTGTACTCGTTCCACGGGGCGGTCTCGTGCTGCCCGGTGAGCCGGGCCTCGATGCCGGTGCCGTACTCCTGCACGTGCAGCAACGGCTTGTCGCCGTCGCCCAGCGCCTCGCAGGCGGTGATGATCGGGTCGTAACCCTCGCGCATCGCCTTCGTGGAGAAGT
Organism: Streptomyces sp. NPDC004647; assembly: GCF_040609575.1. Classification (NCBI taxonomy): domain Bacteria; kingdom Bacillati; phylum Actinomycetota; class Actinomycetes; order Kitasatosporales; family Streptomycetaceae; genus Streptomyces; species Streptomyces sp. NPDC004647. The sequence goes on from NZ_JBEXKU010000003.1 coordinate 78,509, forward strand.
TGGTGTGCGCGCCGGCGCCGTTCCAGTCGCCCTTCGCCGGCTTGGCGTCCAGCGTCGCGGAGACACCGAAGTCCTCGGCCGTACGGTAGAGCAGCCAGCGGGCCACCCACATGTGGTCGGAGACCTCCAGCGGCGACAGCGGGCCGACCTGGAACTCCCACTGGCCGGGCATGACCTCGGCGTTGATGCCGGACAGGCCCAGGCCCGCGGCAAGGCAGTGCTCGAGGTGCTTCTCGACGATCTCGCGGCCGAAGATCTCATCGGCTCCGACACCGCAGTAGTAGCCGCCCTGCGGGGCCGGGAAGCCGTTCTCGGGGAAGCCGAGCGGGCGGGCGCCCTTGAAGAAGGTGTACTCCTGCTCGATGCCGAAGATGGGCTCCTGCCCGGCGAACTTCTCGGCCACCGGGCGCAGCAGCGCACGGGTGTTGGAGGAGTGCGGGGTCATGTCGGTGCCCAGGACCTCGCAGAGTACGAGGACATCGGCGCCGCCCCGGATCGGGTCGGGGCAGGAGAAGACCGGCTGGAGCACGAGGTCGGAGCGGTGGCCCTCGGCCTGGTTGGTGCTGGACCCGTCGAAGCCCCAGACGGGGAGCTCCGCGCCGTCGGCGAGGATCCTCGTCTTGGAGCGGAGTTTGGCGGTCGGCTGAGTGCCGTCGATCCAGATGTACTCGGCCTTGTAGGTCACGGGCGGGTCCTTCTGTCGGTGCAGGCTGTGGCGGGCTGCGGTCTGTACCGGGGCATCTTGGCAATCGGCGATTTCCCGTCCATTGCTCATGTGTGAACCCCGTGTTACTGACCGGCTCCTGTGGGGCGCAGCGGCTTGGATCCCGTCCGCACAGGGCTCGGGTTCCGGTGCTGGTTCCGGTTCCGGCTGAGGTTCCGGTTCCAGCCCCGATTCCCGCTCGGGGTCACTTGATCAGCGCGTTGGTCGCGGCGATCAGCAGTCCGAGCGCGCAATCCGCGGCGCCGCCCAGAATCGCGACCGGCCGGCGGTAGCCCATGTGCAGCGCACCGAGCATGCCCCAGCCGAACAGCAGCGCGGCATTGATGCCGAGACCGATGGTCGACACCGGAGGCTCCGGCCAGCCGGCGAGGCCGGCGATGGACAGGAGCAGCACGGTGGGCAGACTCGCGGCCACGAGCGGCCATTCGCCGATGAGGGAATGGCCGACCCGGCGCAGGCGCCGTTCCGTCGAGTCCGGCCGGAATGTCGACATATGACGGGCGTAGCCGTGCGCCAGTGCGGAGGTGACCGCCGTCACCAGCACCCACAACGCGTCGTATGCGGGCGTGTAGCGGGAACCTTCGCCCTGCAGGGCGGCGAGCAGGGCGCTCGCCTGCACTGTTCCGTAGACGCCGCCGAACATGAGGTTGGACTCCCAGGCTTCGGGCTCGCGACGGCGCGGGCTGTGACCGGGGGCGGGAGGCGGCGACTCCGGCGGCTGCACGGGCGGGCTCCTCCTCGGAGGACGGCTGCTTGGGCGTTGGGGCAGCCCAGGCTAAGGCCAGGAATCGCAACTTTCCTTCATATCGGGACGGATTCGGCCCGAAGGTACGTACAAGTCGCTTATGACGCCCTGAGAGGGCCGGCCGGGTCAGGGGCGGGGCCGGGCCGGTCATCGGCCAGAGGTCATCGGCCCATCATGGGCCCAGAGGGTCAGCGCCCCAGCGAGTCACCCGATTCGACGTTCACCGGCCGCGCGCTCTCGAGAATGCCTTCGGCGGCCTCCACCGCTTCGCTGCCGGGCAGTGTTCGGAAGACCCAGGTGCGGTAGGACCAGAACCGGAACAGCGTGGCCACACCGAGGCCGATGACGTTCTTCGCCACGTTGTCGGCGAGCGCGGAGGTGTGTTCCAGACCGTAGTGCGACAGCGCGAGCACACCGTTCTGGATGACCATCCCGATGCCGCTGAACAGCAGGAACAGCGTGACCTCGCGGGTGCGTCGGCTTCTGTCGCGGTGGCGGTAGGTCCAGTAGCGGTTGCCGAGATAGTTGGTGCCGATTGCGACCGCCGTGGCGATCACTCCGGAGCGCACCGTCTGCAGATGCAGTACGTGCAGGCACAGGTTGAACACCGCGGTGTCCACCAGCCACCCCGAAGCCCCCACCGCGCCGAACCTGCCGATTTCCCCGCTCATCAGTTTCAGCCGCTGATGCAGCGCTCCCCGTCCGGTCGTCATCGTGTCGCGCGCCTGTCTGTGGTCCGTGGTCCGTGGTCCGTGGGTCACTGGTCAATCGGACTGGGTCATCGGTCATCGGTCATGGGTCATAGGTCATGGTCATTGGTCACTTCATGCTAAAGGTCCCCCAAGAGCAGACTGCTGTGCGCCATGAGAGGGGAGGGCGTGAATCGGCCATCCGTTCCCGTGGTCACCCGCCCCACCCCGTGCGCTCCCCTGCACTCTGGCGCACCAGAGCCGCGGACAGCTGCACCGCGAGGACGTGAACTGCGTACACGTGCGCGGCGATACCCGGGCGAGTCGTCGTCACGGCCGCGTGGTGCGGAGTCTGGAGGCCGTACGGTTTTCGGTCATCAGGCCTTCCGCCTGCTCCCGGCCGACCTCGGCGACACGACGGAAGTACGTGCTGATGACGGCCAGTGACACGGACGATCCGTAGGGCGCCGACGGACGGTCGTTGCTCGCAACTCCCGTTAGGAAGCCCCGCCTCGTCCGGTGTATAGAGATTGATCGACCACTACTCGCTCCCGAGCTCTCCAGGAGAACCGTGAAGATCTCTGCCACCGCCATATCGCTCACCGTCGACGATGTGCCCGCCTCTGCCGAGTTTCTCGCCTCCTACTTCGGATTCAACGAGGTCGCGGCCGCCGACGGCTTCGCTTCCCTGGTCCGCGAAGACGCCGTCAACGTCATCTTCCTCAAGCGCGGCATTGAGATCCTGCCCGAGGGCTTCCGCAACCAGCACGCGGCCGGCGTGATCGTCGCGTTCACCGTGGACGACCTGGAGACAGAGCTGGAGCGACTGCGCAACGAGGGCGTCGCCATCACCTTGCCGTTGCGCGAAGAGCCCTGGGGCGAGCGCCTGTTCCAGGTCACTGACCCCAACGGCGTCATCATCCAACTCGTCGAGTGGGTCACCCCCGCCGGCCAGTAACCTCGCGCGGCAGGGCCACATTTGCTAACACACCTCGATGACCCGCTGCATGTCGGTGACGAGCTTCTCGCCTCAACGCCACCGCGAGCCACCGCCGTTCGGCGCGGGCGGGTAGAGTCTCGGCAGCTTATCGATCAGTTGTACATATTGGGGGGATATACATGCATGGGATGTACCGGAAGGCGGCGGGTGCGGCGATCGTCGGCGTTCTGCTGTGCGGCACGGCCGCCTGTACGGACGGCAAGCCCGAGAGCAACGCCGGGGAGAAGCCCTTCGAGGTGACTCCGGTTGCCGCCGTGAAGCGGGCCGCCGAGAAGAACGAGAAGCTGACCTCGCTCACGTACACGATGAGCGGGAAGGTGCCCGGGGGAGGCACCATGAAGGCGAAGGCGGCGCTGAGCCTGAAGCCGCTCGCCATGCGGATGAACATGAACGGGGGACCCGCGGGCCAGGCCGGGGAAGCAGAGATCCGGCTCACCGATGGGGCCATGTACATGAACGGCGGCGAAAAAGCCGCCGCCGAGATGGACGGCAAGAGCTGGCTCAAGTTCGATCTCAAGGCGATGGACAAGGGCGGCGCCGATCCGCTGGGGGGACTGTCCGGGCAGGCAGACAGGAACCCGGCCGAGGACTCCGCCTCGCTCACCGCCGCGAAGGACCTCAAGAAGGTGGGCGAGGAGAGCGTCGACGGGAGTGCGACCACGCACTATGCGGGCACCGTGACGCTCGACGCCATGCGGGCGAGCCTGAAGGGCGAGGACGCGGCCACCAAGGAGCGTCGCGAGAAGGCCCTGAAGATCTACGAGGAGATGGGCATCAAGTCCCTCAAGATGGACATGTGGATCGACAAGAGCGATCGCACCAAGCAGTTCCGGATGCGGAGCGCGTCCAACAAGGGCCCCATGGACCTGACGATCACGTTCCTGGACTACAACAAGCCCGTCACCGTCAAGGCCCCGCCGGCCTCCGAAACCATGGATCTTGCCGCCATGCTCAAGGATGGGCAGGCCTGACGGTCATCGCTCATGCAGTGACCCAGCCCAGGACAAGGCCACTGCGGCATCCGGTCGAGAACCCCCAAGTCCGCAACATCGTGCAGCCCAGGACTGGGTTCTGTTTCGCTGGTTCTGAATGGGTGGGTCGGCGAGCGTAGGTTCCGTGGTCGGAGACACCTGAGCTGATCGCCTCGCCCGCTGAGCCCGGAGCGCAGCCGAGCAAGCGAGGGCCTTACCCCGCAAGGTGGGGTAAGGCCCTCGCCACTGTTTCTGACAGCGAGTCAGGAGAATCGCCAGGGAACTTATCGCCGCTGCGCGATCCGTCCTGAGCGACCCCTCAGCTGACGGCGGCAGACAGCACGTCGGCCGTGTCCTTCCAGAAGCGGAAGAGCACGGCCGACGGCCCACAGACGGCCCAGGCGAGCGGAAACCCGCTCTGACCTGCGGCGTTCTTAAATGTCGAAGTACATCTCGAACTCGTGCGGGTGCGGCCGGAGCTGCATCGGCGCGATCTCGTTCGTCCGCTTGTAGTCGATCCAGGTCTCGATCAGGTCGGCCGTGAAGACGCCGCCCGCCTGCAGGTACTCGTTGTCCGCCTCGAGGGCGTCCAGCACTGCCGGGAGGGAGGTCGGGACCTGCGGGACGCCCGCGTGCTCCTCCGGAGCCAGCTCGTAGAGGTCCTTGTCGATCGGCTCGGCCGGCTCGATCTTGTTCTTCACGCCGTCCAGGCCGGCCAGCAGCAGCGCCGAGAAGGCGAGGTACGGGTTGCTGGACGGGTCCGGGGCGCGGAACTCGACGCGCTTGGCCTTCGGGTTCGAGCCCGTGATCGGGATACGCATCGCGGCGGAGCGGTTGCGCTGCGAGTACACCATGTTCACCGGGGCCTCGAAGCCCGGCACCAGGCGGTGGTAGGAGTTCACCGTCGGGTTGGTGAAGGCCAGCAGCGACGGGGCGTGCTTGAGGATGCCGCCGATGTAGTAGCGCGCGGTGTCCGAGAGGCCCGCGTAGCCCGTCTCGTCGTAGAACAGCGGGTCACCGCCGGCCCACAGCGACTGGTGGACGTGCATGCCCGAGCCGTTGTCGCCGAAGATCGGCTTCGGCATGAAGGTCGCGGTCTTGCCGTTGCGCCAGGCGACGTTCTTCACGATGTACTTGAAGAGCATCAGGTCGTCGGCCGCGGCGAGCAGCGTGTTGAACTTGTAGTTGATCTCGGCCTGGCCGGCGGTGCCGACCTCGTGGTGCTGGCGCTCGACCTGGATGCCGGAACGGTTCAGCTCCAGGGAGATCTCGGCGCGCAGGTCGGCGAAGTGGTCGACCGGCGGGGCCGGGAAGTAGCCGCCCTTGTAGCGGACCTTGTAGCCACGGTTGTCCTCGACGGCGCCGGTGTTCCAGGCGCCGGCCTCGGAGTCGATGTGGTAGAAGGACTCGTTCGCGGCGGTGCTGAAGCGCACGCTGTCGAAGACGTAGAACTCCGCCTCCGGACCGAAGTACGCGGTGTCCGCGATACCGGACGCGGCCAGGTAGGCCTCGGCCTTCTTCGCGATGTTCCGCGGGTCACGGCTGTACTGCTCGCCCGTGATCGGGTCGTGGATGAAGAAGTTGATGTTCAGCGTCTTGTCACGGCGGAACGGGTCCACGCGGGCCGTCGACAGGTCCGGTACGAGCGCCATGTCGGACTCGTGAATGGCCTGGAAGCCGCGAATGGACGAGCCGTCGAACATCAGCTGTTCGAGCGGGTCGAACGCCTCTGCCGGCACCGTGAAGTGCTGCATCACGCCGGGCAGGTCGCAGAAGCGGACGTCTACGAACTTGACGTCCTCATCCGCGATGAACTTCTTCGCATCGTCGGCGTTCTGGAACATCCAACTCCTCCTTGCCCGCCGCCGGGCAGGGGCGGGATTGCTTCGGTCGCGTTGGCCAGTGCGGTGGCACGCTGGCCCCGACCATAGGTTTCCGGGATTTCCCGAGCATGACCCAATTGTTTCGCCGAGGTTAACCGGTCGACGGTACGCAGCGCCTCCGCTGGTGAACCGGTCACCCCGCCCGTACAGCCCATGAAACACCCGACGGGCCGATTTGTGCTGCCGCCCCGCGCGGCTGGGAACGTATGCCGTCCCAGTACCGTGTACGGGTGGACAACAGGCAAGCAATCGGATCCTGGCTCTCCGGGCCCCGCGCGGCGGCCGAGGAGATGGGTGTCGACTTCGGCCACCGGGGCAAGCGGTTCGGACTGCCGGAGAGCGGACCCGGCTCGATCGCGCCCCCCGGACGGCGCTTCGGAGCCCTCTTCGTCGACTGGGCGCTGTGCGTCCTGATCGGCTACGGGCTCTTCGCCCAAGGCGACCTCCGGGCGGCGAGCGACTGGGCCCTGCTGGTCTTTCTCGGTCTGAGCGTGCTGACCGTCGGTACGGTCGGCTGGACGCCCGGCAAGCGGCTGCTCGGACTCCGGGTGATCTCCGTGGACGGCACGCGGATCTCGCTGCCGTACGCCGTGCTCCGCTCGGTGCTCCTGCTCCTCGTGATCCCGGCGCTCGTCTGGGACCGCGACGGCCGCGGCCTGCACGACCGCGTGGCCCGCGCCGTACAGGTACGGATCTGAGCCGTACAGGTACGGATCTGAGCAGTGCCGGACATACCGGCGCCATGGCGAGGGCCGATGGCGAACGATCGTCGGAACGACTGGCGGAACGATCGGCGCAATGACGGTGACATGACGAAGGGCGGCCCGGAATCTCGTTCCGGGCCGCCCTCCGCCTACGTCCTGCCCTCCGTCTTGCCTGCTGAGCCTGCGCGCAGGCTCAGCGCATCTTGCCGCCCCGGGGCATCCGCATGCCCTTCGGCATCGGCCCCTTCGGCAGCGGCATATTGCTCATCAGGTCGCCCAGCGCACGCAGCCGGTCCGTCACGACCGTGACCTGGGAGCCCGGGAGCACCCGCGGCAGCTTCTGCAGGGTGGTGCGCAGCTTCTTCAGCGGCACCTGGCCCTCGCCGTCGCCCACGATCACGTCGTGCACCGGCACGTCCACGACGATGCGCGCCATCTTCTTCTTCTCGGCGGCCAGCAGGCCCTTGAGCCGGTTCGGGTTGCCCTCGGCCACCAGAACGATGCCTGCCTTGCCCACGGCCCGGTGGATCACGTCCTGGTTGCGGTTCATCGCCACCGCGGGCGTGACCGACCAGCCGCGACCGACGTTCTCCAGTACTGCGGCCGCCGCTCCCGGCTGGCCCTCCATCTGCCCGAAGGCCGCCCGCTCGGCACGTCGCCCGAAGATGATCGCCATCGCGAGGAAGGCCAGCAAGAAGCCCAGGATCCCCAGGTAGAGCGGGTGCCCGAGCGCGAAGCCGATCGCGAGGACGGCACCGAAGGTGACAATTCCCACAGCCGCGACGACAAGGCCGACCTTCGAGTCGACTCGCTTGGTCATCTGGTAGGTCAGGGCGATCTGCTTCAGTCGCCCGGGGTTCTCGGATGTTTCCTTCCTCGCCATGCCGCAGAGTTTACGTGGCGTGCGGAGCCCCGGTCGCCACGGCCTCCAGTACGTGCTGGGCCTCGCGCCGGTCCTTGGCGCGACGGCGGTCCTCGAGGACCGCCGTCCAGGCATTACGGCGGGCGGTGCGCTGGCCACCGCGCATCAGTACTTCCTCGACGGCGCGCAGAGCATCGGTGACGGACGGGATGGCGGTGGCGCGTACGGGCGCGGCCTGCATGGGTTCGGTCCCCTCGGAGCGGGCGGGCGGGAACGGGAGCGCGCGGTGGGTGGGCGCGCGGCGGTGCGTGAGTACGTGATTCCTGAGGGTAACCCCCAGGGTCCCACCATCGTCACTGGTGGGTGTTACCAGGACGTGACCAGTCGGTCAAACACCAATGAAACCCATGCGCGGCCGGTTCACACCTTGACGCGGTCCGAACGCGGTACCCGCGTATCGCCCGCCCCCGCGGACCGCGCGCCTGCGTCCGCATGCCTGTGTCTCCGCATACCGGGACTCGGACATGCGGGAGCCCGGCATGCCAGGACCCGCGGACGTGCGCACGTCCGCGGGTCCGTACTTCCTTACTTCCTTGCGCGGTACACGCCTTGCCGCCGTGCCGCGTCAGACGGTCCGGGAGGCCGCCACCGCGTCGCGCCGCTCGCTCGCCTGCCGGAACAGACGGCCCGCGCGGTACGAGGAGCGGACCAGCGGCCCGGACATCACGCCGGAGTAGCCGATCTCCTCGGCCTCCTCCTGCAGCTCCACGAACTCGGCCGGCTTCACCCAGCGCTCGACGGGGTGGTGCCGGACCGACGGCCGCAGGTACTGCGTGATCGTGATCAGCTCGCAGCCCGCGTCGTGCAGGTCGTGCAGCGCCTGGCTGATCTCCTCGCGCTCCTCGCCCATCCCCAGGATCAGATTGGACTTGGTGATCAGACCGGCCTCGCGGGCCCTGGTGATGACCTCGAGCGAGCGCTCGTAGCGGAAGCCCGGGCGGATCCGCTTGAAGATCCGCGGCACCGTCTCGACGTTGTGCGCGAGCACCTCGGGCCGGGCGGAGAAGACCTCGGCGAGCTGCTCGGGCTCGGCGTTGAAGTCGGGGATCAGCAGCTCGACCTTGGTTCGGCCCTCGGCGCGCTGCTCCGTCATCCCGTGGATCTGGCGCACGGTCTCCGCGTACAGCCAGGCGCCGCCGTCCTCCAGGTCGTCGCGCGCGACGCCGGTGATGGTGGCGTAGTTCAGATCCATGGTGACCACGGACTCGCCGACGCGGCGCGGCTCGTCCCGGTCCAGCGGCTCCGGCTTGCCCGTGTCGATCTGGCAGAAGTCGCACCGTCGGGTGCACTGGTCGCCACCGATGAGGAAGGTCGCCTCGCGGTCCTCCCAGCATTCGTAGATGTTCGGACAGCCGGCCTCCTGGCACACGGTGTGCAGGCCCTCGCTCTTCACGAGGCTCTGCATCTTGGTGTACTCGGGGCCCATCTTCGCCCGGGTCTTGATCCACTCGGGCTTGCGCTCGATGGGGGTCTGGCTGTTCCGGACCTCCAGGCGCAACATCTTGCGTCCGTCGGGTGCGACAGCGGACACGTCCGGCACTCCCCTTTGCTATCGCGGCATTCGATTCTTCGGCGGACACCAGGGTACGCCCGTTATTCGTACGGCCTTACGCCTGTGGCAACCCGTAGGGCCGGGGGCGCATTCCCGGCCTAGACGGCACGCGGCTTCGGCTCGGCCGCCTCCAGGACGCCGCGCAGGTGCTTCTCGACCACCGGAACGACTTCCTCCACGGAGACCTTCCGGCCCAGCTCGCCCGAGAGCGAGGCCACGCCCGCGTCGCGGATGCCGCACGGCACGATCCGGTCGAACCAGGTGTTGTCGGGGTCGCAGTTGAGCGCGAAGCCGTGCATGGTGACGCCCTTGGCGACGCGGATGCCGATGGCGGCGAGCTTGCGGTCCTCGCGGCGCTGGCCGGCGTTGGAGGGCGCGTAGTCCGGCCCGTTCAGCCGGGGGTCGAACTCCTCGTCCTCCAGCCGCGGGTCGAAGTCGAACGACAGGCCGCCCAGCAACGATCGCTGCTCGACCGGGTCGCCCAGCACCCAGACGCCGCTGCGGCCCTCGACCCGGGTGGTCCCCAGGCCGAATTCCGCACAGGTGAGAATCAGCGCCTCCTCGAGGCGGCGGACGTGTGCGACGACGTCCACCGGGCGCGGCAGCTTCAGGATCGGGTAGCCGACGAGCTGGCCCGGGCCATGCCAGGTGATCTTGCCGCCGCGGTCCACGTCCACGACGGGCGTCCCGTCCAGCGGGCGCTCGCTGACCTCTGTCCGCCGTCCCGCCGTGTACACCGGCGGGTGTTCCAGGAGCAGACAGGTGTCCGAGATCTCGTCCGCGAACCGGTCCGCGTGCACTCGGCGCTGCTCCTGCCAGGCTTCCTCGTACTCGACGGCGTCCGCCCCGAAGCCCAGGTGGACAAAGCGCAGCTCGTTCACGGCAGCTCCTCTTCGAACGTTCGTACAGGGTCCTGGCGTCCTGGCGCGTTGCGGCGTCCCGGCATCCATCGCGCCGAATGCCACTGTACGGCCGATGCTCGGGGGCCCAGAAGGCGGCTGTGGACGGGAGCGCGGGGAAGCGGCGGCCAACCGTCTGCTCACACGATCGGATGAATGCGCTGCGATGGCGGCGGGCCGGGTGGCGCGGGCCGTTACATTCACGCCGTTCCACGAGGGCGATCAGGGAGGCAGCAGGGTGCAGCTCGGCCCTGTCGCCCCCTCTGCTCCAGGGCATGGAAGTCAGGAGACCGCACAGCCGATGACGGATCGACCCCAGCAGCGCCCCAACCGTCAGCTTGCCGCGCTCATCGCAGAGGCCGGGTTCTCCAATGCCGGGCTCGCCCGGAGGGTCGACCAGCTCGGCCTGGAGCACGGCCTCGACCTGCGTTACGACAAGACCTCGGTGACCCGCTGGCTCCGCGGGCAGCAGCCGCGCGGTACGACCCCGGCACTGATCGCCGAGGTGTTCACCCGGCGCCTGGGACGCCGGCTGTCCGCGCAGGACCTCGGCCTGGACGCGTGCGCCCCGGTGTACGCGGGTCTGGAGTTCGCCGCCACGCCGGCCGAGGCGGTGGACATCGTCAGCGGGCTCTGGCGCAAGGACTCGGGCAGCCACGCCGAGCTGCGCAAGATCGCATTCACTCCCGCCGGGCTCGTGGTGCCCAGCCGGGACTGGCTGATCGGACGGCCGGACGACCAGGTCGCCCGCGGTGTCGACCCGGCAGGCGGCGCCGCCGAGCACGGCGCCCGGGTCCCCCAGCAGGGCCGGATGCCCGTGCCCCGGCAGCGGCCGAACGGCCACCCGGCGGGGCAGAAGGTCACGGCGGGCGACATCGCCGCGCTCCGCTCTGTGGGGGAGCTCTTCCGCACGCTCGACCAGACCTACGGCGGCGGGCACGCCCGGCAGGCGCTGGTGCGCTACCTGGAGCACGAGGCGGAGCCGATGCTGCGCGGGACGTACGGGGAGACGGCCGGGCGCCGGCTCTTCGGCGCTGTGGCCGAGCTGACCCGGCTGGCGGGCTGGACCTCGTACGACATCGCGGCGCACGGGCTCGCGCAGCGCTATTTCGTCCAGGCGCTGCGGCTGGCGCAGGCCGCGGGCGACCGGCCGTACGGCAGCTACGTGCTGGTGACCATGAGCAGACAGGCGGTGTACCTGGGTCACGGACGGGAGGCGGTGCAGCTCGCGCGGGTCGCTCAGCAGGGGATCGGCAGCGCGGCGCCGCCGATCGTGCAGTCACTGCTGCACGCGGTGGAGGCGCGCGGTCACGGCGTGCTCGGCGAGGCGCGCGCCTGCGCTGCGGCGCTCGCGCGGGTGGAACGGGCACTGGAGGCGGCGCGGCCGGGCGACGAGGTACCGCAGTGGGCGCGGTTCTTCGACGAGGCGCAGCTGGCGGACGAGCTGGGCCACTGCCACCACGACCTGCACCAGTACCGGGCCGCGGCCCAGCACGCGGAGCGCTCGCTCCAGCTGCGGGGCGCCGGGTTCGCGCGGAGCCGGGTGTTCTGCCGGGTGGTGCTGGCCTCGGCGCGGCTCGGGATGGGCGAGCTGGAGCAGGCGTGCGTGCTGGGCGCGGAGGCCGCGCAGCAGGCGTCGGAGATGCGGTCGGCGCGGGCGGTGGAGTACGTGCGCGAGTTCGAGCGGCGTCTGGAGCCGTACAAGGACGCGGCGGCTGTGCGCGGCTTCCGGGAGCGGGTGGCTTCGCTGGGCGTATGACCGGGGATGGCCGGCGCGCCCTGCTGGGACCTCGCTGACACGTAGCGCCGTCCGCCGCATGGCGGGGCCCGTGGCGTCCGGTGCTGCAGTTGCAAGGCGGAGAAGTGTCCTCGCAGTGGGCTCCTGGGAGTAGTGGGCTACTCGGACGTTTCGCCAACGCAGTTGGGGGCGCTCCCCCAGCTACCGATGGAGCCACCCGGCCGAAGGGTGGGCGAGTGGGTGCCAAGCCCCGCGGGTCAGGCGGGGATGTGGCACACAGGGCCTACTAGGCGGCCGCGGGCAGTGGCGGGGATTCTTCCGCCGGGCGCAGGCCGAAGTCGCGGAGCGCGGCGTGGGCCGCCCGGCGGCCGGAGGCGAGGGCGCCCGAGGCCGTGCTCGTGCCCCGGTGGTCGCCGCACACGTACAGCCCCGACAGCACTCGCACCGGCCGTCGCAGGTCGTGCGGGGCCGGCATCGTCGGGACGGCCTCCGGGTCGTGATGGGCGCCGAGCAGCTGCCAGTCCTCCGCGCAGGTGCCGTAGAGCTCGCCGAGCTGGGCGCGGGCCGTCTTGTCCAGGGCGGTCAGCGGTTCGGCCGCGGCGGGGCCGAGCACGGTCGAGGTGATGAGCACCCGGCCGGGCGGCGTACGCGAGGGGTCGGTCTCGCTGACGACAGCCGTATGAGAGACCGGACCGCGCCGGTCCGCGTCCAGTACGAGGCTGGGCTCGGCGAGCGGCGACTCGTCCGTGGTGTGGTGCAGCACGGTCACCGGGTGGAAGTCCGGCAGCCGGAGGCCCGGCAGGAGCTCGGAGGCGCCCCGTGCGCCCGTGGCCACCAGCACGGCACGGCAGGCGAGTTGGCCGTGCTCGGCGGTGTCCACGGTCGTGGTGGAGGCGGACACGGCGCGTACCCCGGTCCGTACGGTGCCCGGCGGCAGGGCAGCGGCGAGCAGCTCCGCCACCGTGCAGGCGCCGCCCGCCGGCAGGCTGAGCCGTCCACGGGCGAAGCCGTGCAGCGCGAGGTCGGCGCACCGGCTGGACGTCGTGAGATCCGGGTCGCTGAGCAGGGCCGTGAGAAGTGGCCGAAGGAAGCCGTCGACGGTGCGGGACGGCAGGCCCCTCTTCCCCAGTGCCTCTGCGGTGGCCAGTTCGGGCCGGACGAGGAGACGGTCGGCGGGAGCGGCGGCGAGGCGGCTCAAAAATGCCGAGACCCGGGCCTGGTCGAGCGCGCCGGAGAGGGGCGCACGGGCGGCGTGCGCAAGGGCGCGCGCCGCGGTGAGTGCGCCCCTTGCGCTCCGGGCCTCCGCGAAGCGCTGGCTGCGCGTGCCGGTGTGCACCAGAACGCCGGAGGAGAACGGACGGAGCGTCAGGCCGCTCAGGCCTGGTGTACGTCGCAGCTCGGGACAGGAAGTGCTGAGGAGCTGCGCGGTGCGGTCGAGCCGGAAGCCGTCCACCCGGTCGGTGGCCATCCGGCCCCCGACGTAAGGTGCCGTCTCCAGGACGGTGACACTTACTCCCGCCTCGGTCAGCTGGTGCGCCGCGGCGAGTCCCGCCAGTCCGGCACCCACCACGACGACGTCCGTCCGGTCTGTGCTGTGGAGTGCTGCGCTGCTGAGCACGTGCCCCTCCCCGAGGTCGGCTGTGTCCCGCGATGAGACCCTGCGGGTCGCTGGGGGGCTCATGCCCTCAACAAGCCCCGTGGATGCCCGAGTTCCGGACGAGCGTAGGAAGGAATTCGGTCGGGAACAGTCGCGCACCGCCAGGGCATGGGCGCACATCGGTCGCATGCCGATTCTCTGCCGATCGCAGCCCGGCACGGAGTCGGTCGGGCACCACTCTCCCGCACTCTCCCGCCGGTCGAGAACGGTCTTCTGCGGTCGGCGGCGGGGCCCCGGCCGGGCTCAGCGCAGAGCGTCCCGCAGGGCGTCGTCCACCGTCGGGAAAGCGAAGGAGAAGCCGGTGTCCAGCAGCCGCCGGGGCACGACGCGCTTGCTGCCGAGAACCTCCTCCGAGAAGTCCCTGAGGGCGAACCGCAGCGCGGGTGCCGGGACGGTGAGGACGGTCGGCCGGTGCAGTGCCCGCCCCATCGCCGCCGTCACCTCACGGTTCGTCGCGGGCTCCGGAGCCGTGCAGTTGACTGGCCCCGACAGCTCCTCCGTGTCCAGGATGTGCCGCAGCGCCGCGACCTCGTCGCGCAGGGCGATGAAACTCCAGTACTGGCGGCCGTCCCCGAGCCGGCCGCCGAGCCCCAGCTTGAAGAGCGGGAAGATCCGGCGCCCCCAGGCGCCGCCCTCGCCCGAGACGACCAGCCCGCTGCGGGCGAACACCGTTCGGATACCGGCCTCTTCGGCCGGAGCCGCCGCTTCCTCCCACGCCTGGCACAGCTCGGCGAGGAAGCCGTGGCCGGGAGGTGCGCTCTCGTCCACGATGCGATCCCCGGTATCGCCGTAGATCCCCACCGCACTGGCGCTCAGCAACACGCGCGGCGGGGAGTCGAGTGAGGCGACGGCCTCGGCGATCGCGGCCGTGCCCAGTACCCGGCTGTCCCGGAGCTTCTTCCGGTAGGCCTTCGTCCAGTAGCGGTCGCCGACCCCCGCCGCCGCCAGGTGAACCACCGCTTCGCAGCCTGCGATCCCGCCCGCGTCGACGCGCTGGAGCTCCGGGTCCCACTGGACCTCGTCCGCGGCCCGTGGCGGCCGCCGCACCAGCCGGATCACCTCGTGTCCGTCAGCGCGCAGGGAGCGCACGAGGGCCGTTCCGATGAGTCCGGTCGAGCCGGTGATCGCGATTCGCATGCACCACATCCTGCCCCGGCCGGTTCCCGCAATGCCGCAGCAGACCGGCCGGATGGCACAGTGTCAGCCATGTCCGCCTCGCACATACGTCCAGTCATCCGCCGTGCCGTCCGTGCCGACGACGCCGCGCTCGCCGAGCTGGACCGGCGTACCTGGTCGCCCCTGCACGCCGTACTGCCGGGGCCGCCCCTGGAGGGCGACCCCTTCTTCGACGCCGCGCATCTGCCCTCGCACTTCCTCGTCGCGGAGTACGAGGAGCGGCTCGCCGGATACCTGCGCCTGGTGACACCCACCCCGCTGCCCGCCAACGCGCACGTCCGGCAGATCCAGGGCCTGGCGGTGGACACCTGGGCCCGCGGCCGGGGCGTCGCACGAGCGCTGCTCAACGCGGCCTGCGAGGACGCGCGGCGGCAGGGGGCGGTCCGGATCACCTTGCGCGTGCTGGGGCACAACACTCCCGCCCGGCGGCTCTACGAGTCGGCGGGCTTCGTGGTGGAGGGCATCCTTCCGGAGGAGTTCCTGATAGCGGGGGAGTACGTGGACGACGTACTGATGGGCCGCCGCCTGACGGTCTGAGCCGGCGGGGCCGCCCGCGATGTGTGCGAGCACGGGAGCGGGTCGGGGCAGCGGCGTCGCCTGATGCGCGTCACCCGGTGGGAGGCCTCGTCCGTAGCGCCCGGCGCGTACGAGACGGGACCCCGTGGGCGCAGGGCCCTGCCTCCTCGTCGGACGGACGGATGGGCGGATGGGCGGGCGGTTGACTGACGGTCGGCGGGCCGGGCTACGGCCGGAAGGCGTCCCACAGCTTGGGGAAGCGCTGCGAGAGCGCCGCGTCGTCCTCGAAGTCCAGAGCCGTGCCCGCCGGCTCGCGCGGCGGCCGCGGCAGCCCCAGCTCCGGGGTCTCCTGCCCGGTCAGCTGCTCGTAGGCCTCGTCCGCCGCGTACCCCAGTTCCTCCGCGTCCCCGTCGACCTCCTCGTCGAAGTCGTCGAGCAGCTCGGCCAGGTCGTCCGGCTCGTGCAGCGCCCCCTCGAAGACCTCCCGGCCCTGCCCGATCAGCCAGCAGCGGAAGTTGTCGAAGGCGTCGTCGCTCGCGCCGCCCAGCAGCACCCAGGCGGCGCCCCACAGGTCCCAGCGGTATGCGCGGTTGAAGCGGGCCTCGAAGTGCCGGGCGAAGTCCAGCACGGCGTCCGGATCGTAGTTCAGCAGCCGTTCCACGAGCAGGTCGGCCTGGTCCTCCGGGTCGCCCTCGGCGGCCTCGCGGGTGCTGTCGACGATCTCCCAGAACTCCGTCTCGTCCATCACGGGACCAGCATCGGCCCTGGCACCCCGCCACGCACGCGGAGCGGCCCGGATGCGGCTGTGTCGTTACTCGCATCGGTCACCCGAGCCCCGAACGGGCCGTCGCGCCGTCACCCGCCGTGGCCGCCGCGCGCGGGCACAGGGCCTACAGCACACGGCATAACAGCCAGGAAGCATGACAGCGGATGTCAGGTATCGGTGTGAGGGTCGGTGTGTACCGATACCTCGGCACAGGGAGAGGACACACACGTGAGTGAGCTGGGCGCGCTGGCAGGCAAGGTCGCACTCGTCGCAGGAGCCACCCGGGGCGCCGGGCGCGCGATGGCCGTCGAGCTGGGAGTGGCGGGTGCGACGGTCTACGTCAGCGGCCGTACGACCCGCGAGAAGCGCAGCGAGGTCGGCCGGGCGGAGACCATCGAGGAGACCGGGGAGCTGGTCACCGCCGCCGGGCAACAGAGCGGCGGCCGGGGCATCGCCGTCCCCACAGACCACCTCGAGCCCGAGCAGGTACGGGCCCTCGTCGAGCGCATCGACCGCGACCACGGGCAGCTCGACATCCTGGTCAACGACGTCTGGGGCGGCGAGCACCTGGTCGTGTTCGGCAGCGAGTCCAGGATGTCGACATATCCCCTGGGCAAGGGGCTGCGCATGCTGCGGCTCGGCGTCGAGACCCACCTCGTCACCAGCCACTTCGCGCTGCCGCTGCTGACCCGCCGCCCCGGCGGGCTGGTCGTCGAAGTGACCGACGGCACCGCGGAGTTCAACCGCCGCTACCGCGACAACCTCTACTACGACCTCACCAAGAACGCCCCCATCCGGATGGCCTTCGGCCTCGGGGAGGAGCTGAAGGGGCTCGGCTGCACAGCGGTCTGCATCACCCCCGGATTCCTGCGCTCGGAGTTCATGCTCGACGAGTTCGGGGTCACCGAGGAGAACTGGCGCGAAGCGGTACGGCAGGTGCCGACCTTCTGCATCTCCGAGTCACCGGTCTACGTCGGCCGAGCCGTCGCCGCCCTCGCCGCCGACCCCGACGTGGCGCGCTGGAACGGCCAGTCGCTCTCCAGCGGGCAGCTCGCCCGGGTGTACGGATTCACGGACACCGATGGCACCCGCCCCGACGCCTGGCGCTATATCGAGGAGGTCGAATTCGGGGGCAAGGACGCGGGCGACTCCGCCTACCGCTGACCGCCCCCGGCCGGTCGACGCCCCTGCGCCTGCTGTCCCTGACCGCGCCCCTGACCCTGCCCGTGCCCGTAGAGGGCGGCGGACCGTACCGCGGCGGCGGCGAAGCGCTCCCGCAGCTCCGGTGGGTCCAGCACCTCCGCCTCCGGACCAGCGCCAGCAGCTGGCTGTACGCGACCTCGGGCGACTCCACGGGCAGGGTGACCGTCAAACCGTCCTGCCCGTCCGGCACCCCGGCGGCCACCGCCTCCCGCCCCGCCGTCCGGTCCGTCACGTACGGCAGTTGCCGCGCCCCGGCCTCGGAGAGCCGCAGTACCACCTCCTCCCTCAGGATGGAGCGCGCGAACTGCTCCGCGCGCTCGGCCCAGAAGCCCGGCAGGTCGAAGTCCTCATCCCGTACGAACCGCTCCGGGCCGGCTGAGACCGCTACGAACCGGTCCACCCGGTAGACGCGGAAACCCTCCCCCTGCCGGTCGTCACCCTGTCCCTGTCCCTGTCCCCGTCCTCGGCCGGTGGGATCCGGCACGGGGTACCCGCCGGCCGTCCCGGGCCCGGGACCCTCCGGGGGAATCGCCGCGCGATCCTCGACGGCCCGCGCCGCCAGATACCAGACCCCGGCCTTGAGCACGAGGCCGTACGGCTCCAGCTCCCGCGCCACTTCGGCGTCCCGGCGCACATAGCGGGCGGTGAGCCGACGGTCGTCCCACACGGCGTCGGCGACCGCCGGCAGCAGCTCCGGTGTCTCCGGCTCCTGCCACCAGCCCGGCGCGTCCAGATGGAATCGCTGTGCGGCGCCGGCCGGAGCCCCGCGCAGCTCCGGCAGCAGCGCCGCCGCCACCTTCAGACGGGCCGCCGAGCCCGCGTCCGCCAGCCCCATCTCGCGCAGCGCCGACGGGACGCCCGACAGGAAAAGCGCCTCCGCCTCCCTACGGCCCAGGCCGGTCAGCCGGGTGCGGTAGCCGCCGACGAGCCGGTAGCCACCGGCCCGCCCGCGGTCCGCGTACACCGGAACCCCGGCTTCCGACAGTGCGAGCACATCCCGTGCCACCGTGCGTTCCGACACCTCGAGCTGCTGCGCCAGCTCGGACCCGGTCATCGACGGCCGGGACTGGAGCAGCAGCACCATCTTGATCAGCCGGGCGGCACGCAAGACTCCTCCATCGTGAGAGTGGTGGTCGAGCGTACTTCCGCGCCCTCGCCCGAGGCGGGGCGGTGGCAGGCCGGGGTACGCGAAAGGGGGCGGTTCCCGCTCGGTGTGCCGAGCCGGGAACCGCCCCCTTCAGGCGTGCTGCCTTACGGGCGGGCCCGCGGACCTACGTGATCCCCGGGCCGCCTGCCGATCTCAGAGGCCGAGGTCGCCCTCGAACTCGCCTGTCTCCAGACGCGCCTTGACGGTGCCCAGGAAGCGGGCGGCGTCCGCGCCGTCCACGATCCGGTGGTCGTACGTCAGGGCCAGGAAGACCATGTCGCGGATGGCGATGGTCTCGCCCAGGTCCGGGTGCTGCACGACGACCGGTCGCTTGACGGTCGCCCCGATGCCCAGCATGCCGACCTGCGGCTGGTTGAGGATCGGGGTGTCGAACAGCGCACCCCGCGAGCCGGTGTTGGTCACCGTGAAGGTGCCACCGGTGACCTCGTCCGGCTTCAGCGCGTTGTCGCGGGTGCGGGCCGCGAGGTCCGCGGTCTTCTTCGCGAGGCCGGCGATGTTCAGATCACCCGCGTTGTGGATGACCGGGACCATCAGGCCGCGGTCGGTGTCCACCGCGATGCCGATGTGCTCGACGTCGTGGTAGGTGATCGTGTCGTCGTCGTTCACCTTGGCGTTGACCGACGGGTGCACCTTGAGCGCCTCGGTGGCGGCCTTGATGAAGAACGGCATCGGCGAGAGCTTGACGCCCTCGCGCTGCACGAAGCTGTTCTTCGCCTTGGCGCGCAGCTGCATGATCCTGGTGACGTCCACCTCGACCACGGTGGTGAGCTGCGCCGAGACCTGCAGTGAGTTGACCATGTGCTTGGCGATGGCCTTGCGGACGCGGGTCATCGGCACCGTCTGACCGCGCAGCGGCGACGGGGTCACCGGGGCGGCGGCGGAGGGCGCTGCGGCGGCCGGAGCCTGGGCCTTGGCGGCCTCGGCGGCGGCGATGACGTCCTGCTTGCGGATACGCCCGCCGACGCCGGAGCCCTTGACCCTGTTCAGGTCCACGCCGTGCTCGGTGGCGAGCTTGCGCACCAGCGGAGTGACGTACGCGCCGTCGCCCTCACGGGCCGGAGCAGCAGCCGGGGCTGGAGCGGGAACCGGTGCGGACGGCGTCGGCTCAGGAGCAACCGGAGCCGGGGTGACAGCCTGCGGCGCCGGGGCGGCCGGGGCCTGCGGAGCCGGCGCGGGAGCCGGGGCAGGGGCGGGCGCCTCCTGCGCGGGGGCTTCCTGCGCGGGCGCGGGCGCCGGAGCGGCCGGAGCCGGGGCAGCCGCGGGGGCGGCACCGGCGGCGCCGATGACGGCCAGCCTCGAGCCGACCTCGGCCGACTCGTCCTCGCCCACCAGGATCTCGAGCAGGGTGCCCGCGGCCGGGGACGGGATCTCGGTGTCGACCTTGTCGGTCGAGACCTCGAGCAGCGGCTCGTCGGCCGCGACCTCTTCACCGACCTGCTTGAGCCAGCGGGTGACGGTGCCCTCGGTCACCGACTCGCCCAGCGCGGGCAGGACGACGTCCGTGCCTTGGGCGGCACCGGCCGCGGGGGCCGGAGCAGCGGCCGGGGCGGGGGCCTCGGCCTGCGGGGCCGGTGCCGCTGCGGGCTCCGGCTCAGCCTGCGGAGCGGGCTCGGCTGCCGGGGCGGCGGCCTCGGCCGGCGCCTCGGCGGGTGCCCCGGAGCCGTCGTCGATGACGGCCAGCTCCGTGCCGACCTCCACTGTCTCGTCCTCGGCGACCTTGATGGAGGTGAGCACGCCGGACGCGGGGGCCGGGATCTCGGTGTCGACCTTGTCGGTCGAGACCTCGAGCAATGGCTCGTCTGCCTCGACCTTTTCACCCTCGGCCTTCAGCCAGCGGGTGACGGTGCCCTCGGACACGCTCTCGCCGAGCGCCGGCAGGGTTACGGAAACCGCCATGGTTTCGGTTGCTCCTAACGATCTGTGCGGATGGGACAGCGCCCGGGTGTCAGTCGTGCGAGTGCAGGGGCTTGCCGGCCAGGGCCAGGTGGGCCTCGCCGAGTGCCTCGTTCTGCGTCGGGTGGGCGTGGACGAGCTGCGCGACCTCGGCCGGCAGCGCCTCCCAGTTGTAGATCAGCTGCGCCTCGCCGACCTGCTCGCCCATACGGTCACCGACCATGTGGACGCCGACCACGGCGCCGTCCCGCACCTGGACGAGCTTGATCTCGCCCGCGGTCTTCAGGATCTTGCTCTTGCCGTTGCCGCCGAGGTTGTACTTGAGCACGACGACCTTGTCGGAGCCGTAGAGCTCCTTGGCCTTCGCCTCGGTGATGCCGACCGAGGCGACCTCCGGGTGGCAGTACGTCACCCGGGGCACACCGTCGTAGTCGATCGGCACGGTCTTGATACCGGCCAGCCGCTCCGCGACCAGGATGCCCTCGGCGAAGCCGACGTGGGCGAGCTGGAGGGTCGGCACGAGGTCACCCACGGCCGAGATGGTCGGCACGTTGGTCTGCATGTACTCGTCGACGAGGACGAAGCCGCGGTCGACGTTGACCCCCGCCTCCTCGTAGCCCAGGCCCTGGGAGACCGGGCCGCGGCCGACGGCGACGAGCAGGAGCTCGGCCTCGTAGGTCTTGCCGTTCTCCAGCGAGACCTTCACACCGTCCGCGGTGTACTCGACACCGGAGAAGCGGGAGCCGACAGAGAAGTTGATGCCGCGCTTGCGGAAGGCGCGCTCCAGCAGCTTGGAGCTGCTCTCGTCCTCGGCCGGGACGAGGTGGGGGAGCGCCTCGACGATGGTGATGTCGGCCCCGAAGGACTTCCAGGCAGAGGCGAACTCGACGCCGATGACACCGCCACCGAGCACGATCGCGGACTGCGGCACGCGGTCGAGCACGAGCGCGTGGTTGGAGGAGATGACGCGGTTGCCGTCGATCTCCAGGCCCGGCAGCGACTTCGGCACGGAGCCGGTCGCCAGCAGGATGTGGCGGCCCTCGTAGCGCTCGCCGTTCACGTCCACCGAGGTGGGCGAGGACAGTCGGCCCTCACCGGTCACGTAGGTGATCTTGCGGGAGGCGACCAGGCCCTGCAGGCCCTTGTACAGGCCGGAGACGACGCCGTCCTTGTACTTGTGCACCCCCGCCATGTCGATGCCCTCGAACGAGGTCTTGACGCCGAATTCGGCGCCCTCGCGTGCCTGGTCGGCGATCTCACCGGCGTGGAGCAGAGCCTTCGTGGGGATGCATCCGTAGTGCAGGCAGGTGCCGCCCAGCTTGTCCTTCTCGATCAGTGCGACGTCCAGGCCCAGCTGCGCCCCGCGCAGGGCAGCTGCGTAACCACCGCTACCGCCTCCGAGGATCACTAGGTCGAAAACGGTGCTGGCGTCGTTCGCCACGTCACGTCCTCCATGCATGGGTACGCCGGACCCGGTCGTTCTCAGACCGGACGGCGGCTGTTGTTCGGCCGCTGTGTTGCTTCGGCCCTCGCTATGACTCGATCTTTGTACGAGCCGGGGCCCTGTCCTGCCGAGACAACATCTTCGCACTTGTTGGCGGGCAGCGGGACGGCGGGCCGGGCTGTGAGACGTCTCTCAGGTTCCCCGACAGGGTTACTCGCGCGTATCCCGGTACGGATTTCGTCGAGGGCGAACGCCATGCGTACGGCCCCGGGCGCGATGCCCGGGGCCGTACGCACCCGGGTACCCGGGAGAGGACCTGCCGCCCTCGAAGAGGCTCACATCAGCGGACCGCGGCCGGACGGCAGCCGCACAGCGGCCGGTGCCGTACGGGATGCGGACGTCAGCCGAGGTCGCCCGCCGCCGTGCGCTCGGCGAGTCGCACCAGGGTCCGGACCGCGGATCCGGTGCCGCCCTTGGGGGTGTAGCCGAACGGCGAACCCTCGTGGAACGCCGGGCCCGCGATGTCCAGGTGCGCCCAGGTGATGCCCTCGCCGACGAACTCCTTCAGGAACAGACCGGCGACCAGTCCGCCGCCCGCCCGCTCACCCATGTTGGCGATGTCCGCCACCGGCGAGTCCATGCCCTTGCGCAGCTCGGTCGGCATCGGCATCGGCCAGGACTGCTCGCCGGCCTCCTCCGCGATCTCATGGATCGAGGTGCGGAACGCGTCGTCGTTCGACATGATCCCGAAGGTCCGGCTGCCGAGGGCGAGAACCATCGCGCCCGTGAGAGTCGCCACATCGACGATCGCGTCCGGCTTGTCCTCCGAGGCGCGGGTGAGGGCGTCGCCCAGTACGAGCCGGCCCTCGGCGTCGGTGTTGAGGACCTCGACGGTTTTGCCCGAGTACATCCGCAGGATGTCGCCGGGGCGGGTGGCCGTGCCGGACGGCATGTTCTCGGCGAGCGCCAGCCAGCCGGTGACATTGACCTCGAGGCCCAGTTTGGACGCGGCCACGACGGCGGCGAACACGGCGGCGGCGCCGCTCATGTCGCACTTCATCGTCTCGTTGTGGCCGGCCGGCTTCAGCGAGATGCCGCCCGAGTCGTAGGTGATGCCCTTGCCGACGAGGGCGAGGGTCTTCTCCGCCTTGGGGTGGGTGTGGACGATCCGCACCAGCCGCGGCGGGTTGTCCGAGCCTTGGCCGACGCCCAGTAGACCGCCGTAGCCGCCCTTGGCGAGCGCCTTCTCGTCCAGCACCTCGACCTTGAGGCCGTGCTCCTTGGCGGCGGCCTGGGCAGCCGCGGCGAAGGACTTGGGGGTGAGGTCGTTGGAGGGGGTGTTGACCAGGTCGCGGGCGCGGTTGACCTCTGCCGCCAGCGCTTCGGCGCGCTCCGCGGCGGCCTTGAAGGCCTTGTCGCGGGGCTTGCCGCCGAGCAGGGTGACCTCGGCGAGCGGCGCACCCTTGTCCCCGGCTCCCTTCTTCTTGCCGTTGCCCTCGCCCTTGCCGCTCCCGTTGTTCCGGTACGTGTTGAAGGCGTACGCGCCGAGCAGCGCGCCCTCGGCCACGGCGGCGACGTCGTCCGGGCCTTCGACGGGCAGCGCGAACGCGCCCTTCTTGGAGCCGGACAGTGCGCGGGCCGCGGCTCCGGCGGCGCGGCGCAGCGTCTCCGCGCCGAAGCCGTCGCCCTTGGCGGGGTTGTCGCCGAGCCCGACCGCCAGCACGACCGGGACCTTGAGGCCGGACGGCGCGGGGAGCTTGGTCACCTCGCCCTCGCCGCCGGAGGCACCGAGGGTCTCGAGGACAACGGCCAGTTTCCCGTCGAACGCCTTGTTCACGGCCTCGGCGCCGGGCGCGACGACCGGGCCCTTGTCGCCCTTGACCACGCCGATGACGACGGCGTCCGCGCGCAGCGTCGCCGCTGAGGAGGTGCTGAGAGTCAGAGCAGTCACGGTGATGGGGTTCCTCTTCCGTTGCGTTCCTCGGCCAGTCGGTGGTCCGGCCGCCGCTCGGGTCTGCCGAACAGACCCGGCCCACAGCCGTGCAGATACGCACGGCCCAGGGCGCTGCCTGCATCGTATTCCGACCGGCTTTGCGAAGCCGGTCGTACAGCCGGAGCTGCTGGGATCGGGGCCCGGCGCAGTCGCTGTCCGGGGTCGGACGGCGGGCAGAGCCGTAGGCGGGTACGCCGACTTTGCTGAACCGGACTGCCCGCGGTGGCGCGGCAGATGGGCGGTCGGCGCGTACGGCGGTCGGCTCTTGGGGGCCGGGCCGGGCCGGGCCGTGACGCCGTCGACCCGCCGCGGCAGTGCAGGCACTGCCGTTGAACGCAGCGGCTCGCGTTCGGAGGCTCGCGTCAGCCGAGGGCGAGGACCAGCAGCGTCGCCGTCGCCGACGTCTCGGCGAGGGCGCCGAAGACGTCGCCTGTGACGCCGCCGAAGCGCAGGAGGCAGCGGCGCAGGAGGAGTTCGGACGCGGCGAGGGCGGCCGGCGGGGCGAGGGCATGGTGGACGGCGGCGTACGGTCCGAAGAGCGCGCCCGCGGCCGCGCAGACCGCCGCCGTGATCGCGACCGCCGCCGCAGCGGCCCGTACGGGCACAACCCCGGCCACCGCCGCGCCCAGCCCGTCCGGCCGGGCGGCCGGCACCTCGGCGCGGGAGGCGAGCGTGAGGGCCAGCCGCGCGGTGACGGCGGCGACCCCCGCCGCCACGGCCCCGCGCCAGGGGCTCGCCGCGTACAGCTCGTACAGGACGGCCGTCTGAGCAAGCAGCACGAGGACGAGGGAGATGACGCCGAAGGGCCCGATGTCCGACCGCTTCATGATGCGCAGGGCGTCCTCGGCGGGCTTCGCGCTGCCCAGCCCGTCGGCGGTGTCGGCGAGCCCGTCCAGGTGCAGTCCGCGGGTCAGCGCCGCCGGTACGGCCACCGTGGCCACCGCGGCGAGCATCGGCCCGCCGCCGAGGAACAGCAGCAGGACGCCGAGCGCGGCGGCGCACACACCGACGACCGCCCCCGCCAGCGGGGCGCAGAGCATGCCGCCCCGTGCCGCGGCCCGGTCCCACCGGGTGACCCGGACCCGTAGCACCGTGAGCGTGCCGAAGGAGAAGCGCAGCCCGTCGCCCAGCGAGGCGGCGCCGCCCGGGCAGGACGGGTCGGCCGGTCCGTGAGTCGTGTCGGTCATCGCGCGCAGGCTATCCCGCCCCGATCGGCACTAAATTGCCCCTACGCCTCCGTATACGGGGCATACCGGAAGCCGGAAGCGGGTGTCATGGGTCACTGGTGGGCGCGCAACATCATCGAACCGGGCAAGCTGCCGCTCCTCCTCGCCCTCTTCTCCTTCGTCATCACCTTCCTGATCACCCGTTCCATCACCCGCATGATCAGGGCGGGAAAGGGGCCCTTCCGCAACGTCTCCACCGGCGGTCTCCATGTGCACCACGTTGTCCCCGGCATCCTGCTGACCGTCGTCGGCGGCTTCGGCGCGATCGGGGGTCACC
Organism: Streptomyces sp. NPDC004647; assembly: GCF_040609575.1. Taxonomy (NCBI): domain Bacteria; kingdom Bacillati; phylum Actinomycetota; class Actinomycetes; order Kitasatosporales; family Streptomycetaceae; genus Streptomyces; species Streptomyces sp. NPDC004647. Next base: position 103,655 of record NZ_JBEXKU010000003.1, read on the forward strand.
GGGAGGGCTTCGGCACCGGGGTCGCCGCGGTCGTGTTCGGTATCGGTGTCGGACTGGTGCTCGACGAGTTCGCACTCGTCCTGCACCTCAGCGATGTGTACTGGACCGACCAGGGGCGGCAGAGCGTCGAGGTCGTGGTGCTCACGGCGGCGCTGGTGGGGCTGATGCTCCTCGGCTTCTCGCCGTTCGGGGTGAACAATCTGTCCTCCGACGAGCTGCAGGACCGGGTGACCGTCGCGGCGAACATCGCCCTGAACTTCCTCATCGCGCTGCTCGCCCTGGTCAAGGGCAAGGCCCGGATCGCCGTGATCGGGGTGATCGTGCCGTTCGTGGCGCTCGTGGGCGCCGTACGTCTCGCCCGGCCCGGCTCGCCCTGGGCCAAGCGGTTCTATCGCAGCCGGCCGAGGGCCAGGGCGAAGGCGCAGGTGCGGGCGTACCGGCACGACGAGCGGTGGAACCGGGTGCGCCGCCGCTTTCAGGATTTCGTGGCGGGAGCCCCGGACCGCTGACGGCTGCGCCGGTCCGGCCCGCCCGGCCCGTCCATCCTCCTCGGCCCGTCCATCCTCCTCGGCCCCTCCATCCCTCTCGGCCCGTCCATGCCGTCCTTGCCTTCCTTGCCGCCCGGTGCGCCCGACCCGTTCGGTCCGTACAGCACCTCGCGCCGGTACGGGACTTCCCGTCCGTACGGCACATCCGGTCCGTCCTGTCCGTTCGAGCTGTCCAAGCCGCCCGGCCCGTACAGCCGGTCCGGAAGGTTCCCGCGTTCCCGGCGGCGGCTCCGCACCTTGCGGAACGCCTCCTCCACGGCGCACACCACCACGACCGCCGCGATCGCCGCCAGATGCTCCTTGCCGGCCAGGTTCGGCTTGACGGCCACCTCGAGGATCATCGCCGCCACGACGAGAGCGGCCGTCACCAACGCGCGGTAGTGCCAGGAGACATACACCGCGAGGGCGACGACCGCCGCCGACGGCCCGGTGTCGTGGACCAGGGCGTCCTCGGCGGGCAGACCCAGGAATCCGCCGGGCCCGACGGCCGTGCCGTACCGGGCGTACGCCGTCCCGGTGAGCGTCGCCAGATACGCGATCAGCACCGTCCGCAGCCGCCCCAGGCAGATCTCGGCGATACCGAAGACGAAGAAGACCTGCACCAACGCGCCCCAGACGGGGAGATCGAGGGCCGGTACGAAGAGCGAGAGGGGGGTGCGCAGTAGCGCGAGCCACCAGTCCTGGGAGGCCTGGACAGCGCCGATCCCCTGGATCGGCCGCAAGCCCCAGGACTGTGTCTGCACCAGCTGGAAGAGGCCCGTCAGGCCGATCGCGCAGACCGTCATCGGGATCGCCCCGAGCACGGCGGGCCTCTTCCCCACGAACCCGTTCCGTACGGACTCGAGGACCGGCCCCCACTCGGCCCGGGCCGCGCGCTTCACCGGCCCGGCCGCCATGGCGCTCAACGCTTCGTCCCGAGGCGCTGACGGCGGCTCAGCCAGGAAGGCAGCGCCGGTGCCTCGAGGAATCCCTCGGCGCGGGCGGCGGCGATGCCGATACGGGGCAGCTCGACGCTCTTCTCGAACAGGAGATAGCGAGGCTCCCAGATCGGCCGGTACTTCGCGTTGGCGCGGTACAGCGACTCGATCTGCCACCAGCGCGAGAAGAAGCTCAGCAGCGAGCGCCACAGCCGCAGCACCGGGCCCGCTCCCAGTTTCGCGCCGCGCTCGAAGACGGACCGGAACATGGCGAAGTTCAGCGACACCTGGCTGACGCCGACATCGGGGGCGCGCTGGAGAAGCTCGATCACCATGAACTCCATCAGGCCGTTCTCGCAGTTGCGGTCACGGCGCATCAGATCGAGCGAGAGTCCCTTCGGGCCCCAGGGGACGAAGCTGAGCAGCGCGCGCAGCTCGCCGTCGGCGTCCGAGCACTCCAGCATCACGCAGCGGCCGTCGCCCGGGTCACCGAGCCGGCCGAGCGCCATGGAGAAGCCGCGCTCGGTCGCGCCGTCCCGCCAGTCGTCGGCGCGGCGCAGCAACTGAGTCATCTCCTCGTCGGGGATGTCCTGGTGGCGGCGGATACGGGCCGTGTAGCCGGCCCGCCGGACCCGGTTGTACGCCTGCCGTACGGTCCGCATGGCGCGACCGTCGAGGGTGAAGTCGCCGGTCTCGACGATCGCTTCGTCGCCCAGCTCGAGCGCGTCGAGGCCGTGCCGTGCATAGATGGTGCCGCCTTCCTCGCTCGCGCCCATCACGGCCGGGATCCAGGCGTGCTCCCGGCACTCGGCGAGCCACCGGTCGATCGCGCCCGGCCAGGCCTCCGGGTCGCCGATCGGATCGCCGGACGCGAGGGATACGCCTCCCACTACGCGGTAGGTGATCGCCGACTTGGCGCTGGGCGACCAGATGGCGCTCTTGTCGCGGCGCAGCGCGAAGTACCCGAGCGAGTCCCGCTCGCCGTGCCGCTCCAGTAGCCCGCGCAGCCGCGCCTCGTCCTCCGGGCCGATCAGGTCGACGGCGCGACGGGTCCGGAAGGCCGCCCACACCACGGCGAGCAGCAGCAGGGTGCTCATCACGTTGATGAAGACATTCGCCCAGGAGGGAGTGCTGATGCCCGGGAAGGCTGCGTCGTCGGGCGCGAGGGAGATCAGGCGCATGACCGCGTAGCGCAACCGGTCCGGGAAGGAGGGCCGGTGACCGTGGCCGGCGGTGTTGGTGAGGGTGACCAGGAGTGTCGCGACGAGTGCGGCGGCCGGCACGCCGACGGCCGCGACCGCGGCGGCGAGCTTGGGGTTGGACCGGTCGCCGATGGCGTAGAACTCGCGTCGGCTGACGAGCAGCGAGAGGACGAAGAGAAGGGTGAGGCAGAGCGAAATCCAGTTCTGCGCATGCCGGTTGAACTCGGGGAGCAGCATGAACAGGCCGAGCAGCGCGGCGAGAAGGCCGGACAGCGAGAGATTGACGATCCAGGCAGCGCGTTTGCGACGCCGCATGGTGACCGCGAGGAACAGCGTGCAGACGCCCGAGGCGAAGCCCGCCGTGAGCAGGTACGGGGTGAAGAACTCGTCGACGTTGTGCCGGCGGAGGTCCTGGCCGAAGGAGACCCAGACCGCGCTGAGGAGGTTGATGAACGCGACCGCGCGCAAGTACCAGACGGCGAAGGCGGCGCCGCGCCGGGGCAGTGCGGAGAAGAGCGAGCGGGGTGCGCCGGAGTCCTGCGGGGTACGGACCGTGCGGTGCGTGAGGGGCGTGAGGGAGGCGCCGGGTGCACGGGAGGCGCGCGGGACGACGCTGTCACCGGTCCGCCGGTCGCAGACGCCCTCAGCGGGGTGATCAGTACGAGCGGATGGCTCGGTGCGCTCGGTGCTCAAGCGTGCTTCTCCCATGAAAGTGGATCATATGGGGCGGTGTTCAGGGAGAAGCCGGACAATTCAAAGATGCAACAATCGGTCAGTCGTCGTCGGCTGCCTCCGACGGCTCGGCCGTCGCAGGCTCCGGCTCCGGCTCTGCCGGCTCCGGCTCTCCAGGCTCCGGAGACGGCCGCTCGGGCAGCTCCGCCGCCAGCGCGGCGGCTGCCTGCACCAGCGGCAGCGCGAGCAGCGCCCCCGTTCCCTCGCCCACAGTGACGCCGTGGTCGAGCAACGGGTTGAGCGCCATCCGGTCGAAGGCCTTGGCCTGGGCAGGTTCACCGCTCGACTGACCCGCCAGCCACCAGTCCGGGGCACGGAACGCCACCCGCTGCGCGACCAGGGCACACGCGGCGGAGACGACTCCGTCGAGGATCACGGGGGTGCGGCGCACCGCGCACTGCAGCAGGAACCCGGTGATCGCGGCGAGATCGGCACCGCCGGTCGTGGCGAGCAGCTCGAGCTGGTCACCGAGTACGGGCCGGGCGCGGCGCAGCGCGTCCCGGATCGCGGCACACTTGCGCATCCACGCGACGTCGTCGATCCCGGCGCCGCCGCGGCCGGTGACGACGGAGGCGTCGGTGCCGCAGAGCGCGGCGATGAGCGCACCGGCCGCGGTGGTGCCGCCCACGCTCAGATCGCCGAGGACGACGAGGTCCGTGCCGGAGTCGGCCTCCTCGTCGGCGACCGCCATACCCGCGCGGAACGCCTTCTCCGCCTCCTCGGCCGTCAAGGCGTCCTCGACGTCGATACGGCCCGAGCCGCGGCGGACACGGTGCCGTACGACGTCCTCCGGCAGCTCGGCCGGGTCGCAGTCCACCGCCATGTCGACGACGCGCACCGGGGTGCCGAAACGGTGGGCGAGGACGGAGACCGGGCTCTCACCGTCGAGCACGGCGCGTACGAGTCGCCCGGTGGTGCCGGCGGGGCGGGCGGAGACGCCGAGTTGAGCGATTCCGTGGTCCCCGGCGAAGAGGACGACACGGGGGCGCTCAATGGGTTTCACCGGCACCTCGCTCTGCGCGGCGGCGAGCCACTCGCCGAGCTCGTCGAGGCGCCCGAGCGAACCCAGCGGCGCAATGAGGCGCTCCCTGCGCTCCTCGGCATCGCGGCGGACACCGGCGTCGGGGCGTTCGATCAGATTGCCGAAGTCGTCGAGATTCAGGCCGCTCATCCGTGGAACATTACCGGTGGCTGCCGGGCCGATGCGTTGCGGGCCCACGGCTCCGGTCCCTGGGGGCGCGTTCGCTGGGCCGGGCCGCTTCTGCCCTCGCCGGGCCCGCCGCTCCGCGCCGGGGTGTGGCCGGTTGGGGTGGTGCCGTCGGGTGGCGGGGCCGGCGGCCGACCCGACCGACGTCCGGGCTGGGCTGCACGGTGGCCCGGCATGCCGTCGCCGGGGCTGCCCCGTAGCCCCGCCCCGGTATGCCGGCCATCCGACTGTCCAAAGGCCGCCCGGCACCGGGCCGTTACGCTGCCCGGTCCTGGCGTCGTGGCGATTGCCGGGGGGAGGAGGGGGCCTCGTGGCCGCGGTCGCCAACGGTGGGCGACCGTCCACGGGAGACCCGGTACCTGATCACCCGCCCGCACGGGGGTGCGGGTGGGTACGTTCCCCCGCTGGAGGCCGGGGGTGCCACGGCGGGTCTGCGGTCCGCGAACGGCCGAAACTGCCCCGACAGCCGGGTTCGGCGGCCTGGCGGGCCGGCGGGAGCCTCCGCAGGAGACACCGACCGCAGGGTGGCGACATCCGGGCCGGAGGCCGGTCAGCGGGGGCGCAGGGGGAGCGCCTGGCCCGCCACCACCAGGAGGACGTGCTCGCACTCCGCCGCGAACGCCGCGTTGAGGCGGCCGAGTTCGTCGCGGAAGCGGCGGCCCGAGGCAGTCGCCGGGTGGATCCCGGAGCCGACCTCGTTCGAGACGGCGACCACCGTGCGGCGCGTGGCCCGTACCGCCGCCACCAGCGCGTCCGTACGCTCGTGGAGCGCCCGGCGGCCGCCCGCCGCCCAGCGCTCGTCGTCCCACGCCCCGACCGAGTCCAGCGCGTCCGTCAGCCACAGCGCCAGGCAGTCGACGAGAAGCGGAGGTCCGTCCTCCGAGAGCAGGGGGACAAGGTCGCAGGTCTCGACCGTGCGCCAGGAGTGCGGGCGCCGGTCGCGGTGCAGGGCGATCCGGTCCGCCCAGTCCCGGTCGTCCTCCCGGCTGCCGCCCGTCGCCACGTACACCACGTCGGGGAAGGACTCCAGGCGGCGCTCGGCCTCGACCGACTTCCCCGAGCGCGCCCCGCCGAGTACGAGCGTGCGGCGCGGCAGATCGGGCACGGCCCGGTATTCGCCGACCGGCAACGTCTCCCCGTCCGGCACCGTGCGCGCCCCTGCCGCCTCCAGCCGGCGGTGCAGCTCGGCGCCCGGAAACACGTCGTGGTCGATATGGACGGCGATCACGTCGGTCGAGGCCGACACCCCGCCCGCGGCCCGCAGCCGGGCCAGCGCGTCGGGCCGCGCGACGACGTCGAGCACGACCATGTCGTACGGCTCGAGCCCCTCGGTCAGGCCCGCGGGCGCGGTCCCCGGTGGCAGGTACAGCAGCTTCTTCCCGTCCGGTCCCGTGACGGCGTAGCCCGTGCCGGGCATGTCCAGCGCGATCGCCCGCACCTGGTGGCCGCTGATCAGTGCCAGCTCGCGCCCGTCGGCCACCCGCCCCGGCGTGGGCAGCCCGGCCGGGGCCTCGACGGCGGGCCCGTCGTGCGGGTGGGACAGCAGTACCTGCCGGACGCCGGCCAGCGAGCGGCCCGCGCGGGCGGCGGCGAGTGCGGCCCCCGGCGTGAGATCGAGCAACAGCGCGTCGTCCACGAGCAGCGCGGTCGAGGCCCGCGCGTCGTCGCCGACGGAGACAGCGCAGGCGGCGCAGGGGCAGTCGGGGCGGGGCAGTCCGCCCGGGGTTCCGGTGCCGAGGAGAGTGAGTTCCACGCCCTGATCGTCTCGCGTCGACGCCCTCGGGGCGCGCGGGGTCACCCTGTGGGACCCCAGCGCCGGCCGGGAGAGGCCCGTTAGGCTGCGGGCAGCACGTACTCGGAGGGACTCAGGAGGCGGACATGGTGTGGGCTTGGCGGTTCGAGAAGTCCGACGGGACGGAGACGGCGCCTGCGGTGGAGCCGGAGGAGTTCAGCACTCAGGGGGACGCCGAGTCCTGGATCGGCGAGGTCTGGAAAGACCTCCTGGACGGGGGCGCCGAGCAGGTGACCCTCTTCGAGGACGGCACCAAGATCTACGGACCGATGAGCCTGCACGGCGACGTGGAGTAGAGGCGCGGAGAAGTACGGCCGGCGGCGGCGCGAACATCGCGTCGCCGCCTACGCGTCCTGGTCGGAGGCGGTGTTCGGAGCCTTGTCGGCCCGGCCCCGGACTCCGCACAGATGCAGCAGCGCCGCGACCGCACGGTACGGGTCGGTGCGCCCGGCCCGGTCCTCTGCGGCGAGCATCCGCTCCAGCACATGCGGGGGCGGCGGCGGCTCGTCGTCGGCCGCCGCGTCGCTGAAGACCCGCACCCCGTACCAGGCGTGCAGCGGGGCGCCGATTCCGGCGAGCGTCGCGGTCAGCGCGCTGAGCCGGTCCGCCCGCACCTCGAGTCCGATGCGGTTGGTGTAAACGGGGGAGTCGAAGGCGGCCAGCGCCGTGTCCCAGTCGCCGGCCAGCCCCGGCCGCATGGCGAGCGCGTCGGCGTTCCGTACGAGCAGCGACATCAGCCCGCCGGGAGCCAGTACGCGGGCGAGCCCGGCCAGCAGCGGGTCGGGCTCCGCTATGTACATCAGTACGCCGTGGCACAGCACGACATCGAAGCTGCCGGGCAGGAAGTGGACACCGGTCTCGCGGCCGTCGCCCTCGATCAGCCGCACCCGCTCACGGATACCCTCCGGCTCGCAGGCCAGCGCGGTGCGGACCGTCGTCAGCATCTGCGGATCGGACTCCAGGCCGGTCACCTTGTGGCCGGCGCGGGCCAGCCGCAGCGCCTGCGTGCCCTGGCCGAGGCCGACGTCGAGTATCCGCAGCCGCTGTCCCACCGGGAAGCGGCCGGCTATCTGCTCCTCGAGCTGCCGCGCGACCAGCTCCTGGCGCACGACATTTCTTACGCCTCCGAGCACACCGAGCCACCCGGACGCCCCACCGCTGAAGCCGGTCGGAGCGCTCAGGGTCGCTCCCCGCGCTTGACCTGGGGCTTCGGCAGCCGCAGCCGGCGCATCTGCAGGGTGCGCATCAGCGCGTACGGCACAACGCCGCGGAGCTTTTCCTCCGGGAAGCGGGCCCGCAGCTGCTTCTTCAGCCGGATGGAGATACCCACCGAGTCGATCACGATCATGATGATCACGCCGAGCCACAGCAGCAGCGAGATGTTCTTGATCTGCATCGACGGCAGCATGCTCAGGATCAGGATGAGCACCGCGAGCGGCAGGAAGAACTCCGCGACGCAGAAGCGCGAGTCGACGAAGTCGCGGGTGAACCGGCGCACGGGACCCTTGTCGCGGGCCGGGAGATAGCGCTCGTCGCCGCTCGCCAGGGCCTGGCGCTGCTTGGCCAGATCCGCACGCCGCGCCTCGCGCTGACGCTTGGACGCCTCCTTGCGGTTGGCGCTGCCGGACGACGCCAGGCTGCGGCGCGGCGTCTGCGACTCGCTGCGCTTGGGGGTGGGCCGGCCCTTCGGGGCCTGCGGGTCACGGGGCTGGGGCTGGTCCGCGGTCATCCTGGTGACGGCGGCCTGCTCATCGTTGGAACGGCTTCGGAACACAAAGCCCAAGATACGGGGTCGGCGCGGCGGACCCCAGCCCCGAGGGGAACGATCCGGCAACGGAGCCGGTACGGGGCCGCCGTATCGGTACACAGCGGGCGCGCCGCGGACCGCCCCGGCTCGCACCTACTCCCTGCGCCGGACAAGACCATCCCGTGATCGTCCTGCAGGAGGAGCGCATCAGGCTCCGAACAGTGCAGTAATAGAGACAGGGCCCGTACTGTTGGGTCTGTAGACGTGCTGGAGTCCGAGCCCGGAGAAGGGGGCGCGCGAGGCCCATGAGCGGTGTCATGAAGCGGATGGGGATGCTCTTCCGCGCGAAGGCCAACAAGGCCCTGGACCGGGCCGAGGACCCGCGGGAGACCCTCGACTACTCGTACCAGAAGCAGCTCGAGCTGCTCCAGAAGGTCCGCAGGGGCGTCGCCGATGTGGCGACCTCCCGCAAGCGGCTCGAGCTCCAGCTCGGCCAGCTGCAGGGCCAGTCCACCAAGCTGGAGGACCAGGGCCGCAAGGCCCTCGCTCTGGGCCGCGAGGACCTGGCCCGCGAAGCGCTGTCCCGGCGGGCCGCGCTCCAGCAGCAGGTCACCGACCTGGAGACCCAGCACCAGACACTGCAGGGCGAGGAGGAGAAGCTGACTCTCGCCGCCCAGCGGCTGCAGGCCAAGGTGGATGCCTTCCGCACCAAGAAGGAGACCATCAAGGCCACCTACACCGCGGCGCAGGCGCAGACCCGGATCGGCGAGGCCTTCTCCGGCATCTCCGAGGAGATGGGCGACGTCGGCATGGCCGTCCAGCGGGCCGAGGACAAGACCGCGCAGCTCCAGGCACGGGCCGGCGCGATCGACGAGCTGCTCGCCTCGGGCGCCCTGGACGACAAGAGCGGCATGGCCAAGGACGACATCGCGGCGGAGCTGGAACGGCTCTCGGGCGGTTCGGATGTCGAGCTGGAGCTCCAGCGGATGAAGTCCGAACTGGCGGGCGGCAGCGGTTCGCAGCAGGCTATTGAGGGCGGGCAGCAGGAGGACCAGGCCGGCCAGCAGCAGCCGGAGGGCCACAGGTTCGACAAGCAGTAGGCCCCCGCCCGTGGGGCTCATCTGGAGGTCGTCGTGATCGTAAGGATCATGGGGGAGGGGCAGGTGGAGCTGGCGGACAGCCACTTCGCCGAGCTCAACAAACTGGACGACGAGCTGCTCGCCGAGATGGAAAGTGGCGATGAGGCCGGTTTCCGCGGGACGCTGGGCGCGCTGCTCGACGCGGTGCGGCGGCTGGGCGAGCCGCTGCCGGACGACTCCCTCGAGCCGTCCGAGCTGATCCTGCCCTCGCCCGAGGCGACGCTCGAAGAGGTCCAGGCACTGCTCAGGGACGACGGCCTCATCCCGGGCTAGAGGCACTCGTTCCGGGCCATGGGCCCTCCTCCCGGGCCGGCGGCCCTCGTTCCGGGGTGTACGGAATCCCGCCTGGGCTGTGCGGGGTCCCGCGTGGGCTCTACGAGGCCCGCCCGCGCCCCGCGCCCCGGCATACAGTCGCGTTGCCCGGTCCCGTCTCCGCGGGGCCGGGCCGCGCGGAGCAGCGGTGCCGCGCAGCCGTGTGGTGTATCGGCGTCCGCCGGAGCGCTTACCGTTGCTTCTCGTGACCTCCCTCGCCGTCGGACAGGGCTTCGCCCGTCCCCAGCGCTGGCTGCGGGCCCACCCGCTCGCGCTCGACGCCGCCCTGGCCGCGGTCGTACTCGCACTGATCCTGATCACCCTGGTGACCGATCCGCACGGCCCCCGCGGCCTCCGGTTCGGCGAGCGCACTCCGCATGTGTCGAGCGTCGTCCTCGCGTTCCTCGCGTGCGGGGCGCTCGTGCTGCGCCGCCGTATGCCGCACCAGGTCCTCGTCTGCACCGGAGCGCTCACCCTCATCGAACTGTTCAGCGGCTTCGGCGATCAGGGTGTGCCGGTCTCGCTGGCCGCCGTCGTCGCGCTCTACACCGTCGCCTCCCGCACCGACCGCTCCACGACCTGGCGGGTCGGCGCGCTGACCGTCGTTGTCCTCACCGCGGCCGCGATGTGCTTCGGGCCCCGGCCCTGGTACGGGCAGCAGAACCTGGGGATCTTCGCCTGGACGGGCATGGCCGCCGCGGTGGGCGACTCCGTACGCAGCCGCCGGGCCTTCGTCGACGCCATACGCGAGCGTGCGGAACGAGCCGAGCGGACCCGTGAGGAGGAGGCCCGCCGCCGGGTCGCCGAGGAGCGGATGCGCATCGCCCGTGAACTGCACGATGTCGTCGCCCACCACATCGCGCTGGTCAACGTCCAGGCCGGGGTCGCCGCCCATGTCATGGACAGCCGCCCCGACCAGGCGAAGGAAGCGCTCGCGCACGTACGGGAGGCCAGCCGCTCCGCGCTGCACGAACTCCGTGCCACCGTCGGCCTGCTGCGCCAGACCGGCGACCCCGAGGCCCCCACCGAGCCCGCCCCCGGCCTCGGCGTACTCGACCAGCTGGTCGAGGGGTTCGCACGCGCCGGACTGCCCGTCGAGGTCGAGGTGTCCTCGACCGCTCCGAAGGGACCCTGGCACAGCCGCAGCGCCGAGCAGGCGGCCACCGTGGTCGGCGAGCTGCCGGCGACCGTGGACCTGACCGCCTACCGGGTGGTCCAGGAGGCGCTGACCAACACGCACAAGCACGCGGGCGAGCGGGCGTCCGCCGTGGTCCGTATCGTCCGGGCCCGGGAGTCCCTGGAGATCACGGTCCTCGACGACGGGGTCGGCGCACCCGTGCTGGTGGAGGCGGGGGAGCCGGCCGGCCGGCGCCAGGAAGCCGGGGAGCCCGCCGATCGGCGTCAGGAAGTCCAGGAAGTCGTGGACGAGGGCGGCGGCCACGGGCTGATGGGCATGCGGGAGCGCGCCGCCGCGCTCGGCGGCCAGTGCGAGACGGGCCCGCGCTACGGAGGCGGCTTCCGGGTCCACGTACGCTTGCCGCTCACGACCGCTGGGGAGCCCGGGGACTGACGCCCGGTGAGGGAGGGGGCGACGTGACCATCCGGGTGCTGCTCGTCGACGACCAGGCGCTGCTGCGCAGCGCGTTCCGCGTCCTCGTCGACTCCGAGCCCGACATGCGGGTGGTGGGGGAGGCCTCGGACGGCGCGCAGGCCGTCCGGCTGCTGCGTGAGCTCGGCGCCGACGTCGTCCTGATGGACATCCGGATGCCCGGCACCGACGGGCTCACCGCCACCCGCGAGATCACCGCGGACCCGGCGCTGGACGGCGTCCGGGTCGTCATGCTGACGACCTTCGAGGTGGACGAGTACGTCGTGCAGTCGCTGCGGGCCGGCGCCTCGGGCTTCCTCGGCAAGGGCGCGGAGCCCGAGGAACTGCTGTCCGCCATCCGTATCGCCGCCGCGGGAGAGGCACTGCTCTCGCCGTCCGCCACCAAGGGACTCATCGCCAAGTTCCTTGCTCAGGCGGACGGTTCGGGCGACGGCGAGGACCGGGGCCAGGAGTCCGCGCGGCTCGCCGCGCTCACCGGCCGCGAGCGCGAGGTCCTCGTCCTCGTCGCGGGCGGCCTCTCCAACGACGAGATCGCCGAGCGGCTCGAGGTGAGCCCGCTGACCGTCAAGACGCATGTCAACCGGGCGATGGCGAAGCTCGGCGCCCGCGACCGCGCCCAACTGGTGGTGGTCGCCTACGAATCCGGGCTGGTACGTCCAAGGGTGGAGTGAGGACGGACGGGGACGTACTGCGCCTGCGGTACGCGCCCGGCCAGGGAACCGACCTTGGGGGCGAGGAAACCGTCCTTCGTATGCCTGATCGTATAAGTGGGCCGTAAATGTGCGCCCGGGAGGCAGAGCCTGCCGGGTCGCGCCCGCCCTCCTGCCGATCAGCAACGAACAGAAGAGAGATCTCCACCCATGTCCTGGCTGTCCAGAATCAGCCTCGTACAACGGGGTTTGATCGCGTTGATGGCGGTCGTCGCGATCGCCTTCGGGGCCATCGCGATCCCCCAGCTCAAGCAGCAGCTGCTGCCCTCCATCGAGCTGCCCATGGTGTCGGTGCTGGCCCCGTACCAGGGCGCGTCCCCCGATGTGGTCGAGAAGCAGGTCGTCGAGCCGCTCGAGGACAGTGTCGAGGCCGTGGACGGCATCACCGGCATCACCTCCACGGCGAGCGAGGGCTCTGCCGTGATCATGGCGCAGTTCGACTACGGGAGCGGCTCGAAGCAGCTCGTGGCCGATGTCCAGCAGGCCGTGAACCGGGCCCGTGCCGAGCTGCCGGACGATGTCGACCCGCAGGTGGTCGCCGGTTCCACCGACGACATCCCGACCGTCGTCCTCGCCGCCACGTCCGGCAAGGACCAGCAGGCGCTCGCCGATCAGCTCGACCGTTCGGTCCTGCCGGTCCTCAAGGACATCGAGGGCGTCGGCCAGGTCACCGTGGACGGTGTCCAGGACCGGATCGTCTCGGTCACCCCGGACGAGTCGAAACTCGCGAAGGCAGGACTCACGGCCGCCGCGCTCGGACCGGTGCTGGAGGCGAACGGCGCGTCCGTACCCGCCGGTTCCTTCGCCGAGGACGGCAAGAGCAAGACCGTCCAGGTGGGCGGCGGCTACACCTCGCTACGGCAGATCGAGGAGCTGCGGGTGTCGCCCGCGGCCGGCGGCCAGAGCGGTCAAGGCGGCCAGGGCGGCCAGAGCGGACAAGGCGTTCAGGAAGGACAAGGCGTTCAGGGCGGTGCCACGGGCAGCGCTCCGAAGCCCGTACGCCTGGGCGACGTCGCCACCGTCAAGGACGAGTCCTCGACCCCGGTCTCCATCACCCGCACCAACGGTGAGCCGAGCCTCGCCATCGTCATGACGATGGACCAGGACGGCAGCGCCGTCGCCATATCCGACACGGTCCGGGACAAGCTGCCCGAGCTGCGCCAGGACCTCGGCGCGGACGCGAAACTCACGGTCGTCAGCGACCAGGGCCCGGCGGTCTCCAAGTCCATCGACAGCCTCACCACCGAGGGCTTCCTCGGCCTGATCATGGCTGTCGTGGTGATCCTGGTCTTCCTGGTGTCGCTGCGCTCCACTCTGGTCACCGCGGTGTCCATCCCGCTCTCCGTCGTGATCACCCTGATCGTGTTGTGGAGCCGCGACCTGTCGCTCAACATGCTGACGCTGGGCGCGCTGACCATCGCCATCGGCCGGGTCGTCGACGACTCGATCGTGGTGCTGGAGAACATCAAGCGGCACCTGTCCTACGGCGAGGAGCGGCAGCAGGCCATCCTCACCGCGGTCAAGGAGGTGTCGGGCGCGATCACCTCCTCGACCCTCACCACCGTCGCCGTCTTCCTGCCGATCGGCGTCGTCGGCGGCATGATCGGAGCGCTGTTCGGCCCCTTCTCGCTGACCGTCACCGTCGCGCTGCTCGCTTCGCTGATCGTGTCGCTGACGGTCGTGCCGGTGCTGTCGTACTGGTTCCTGAGCGCGCCCAAGGGCGTCGGGGGCAAGAACGGCAAGGATGCCCAGGCGGATCCGGACGAGCTGCGCCGCCTCTCGGAGGAGAAGGAGGCGCGCAGCCTGCTGCAGCGGCTGTACGTACCGGTGCTGCGGTTCGCGACCCGGCGCCGCTTCACCAGCCTGGTGATCGCGGTGGTGGTGCTCATCGGCACCTTCGGCATGGCGCCGCTGCTGAAGACCAACTTCTTCGACCAGGGCGACCAGGACACTCTCACCATCAAGCAGGAATTGGACCCGGGTACCAGCCTGGGTGCGGCCGACGCCGCCTCGAAGAAGATCGAGAAGATGCTGGACGGCATCGGTGAGGTGAAGGACTACCAGGTCACCGTCGGCTCGTCCGGTCTCATGGCGGCCTTCGGCGGCGGTACGGGCGCCAACCAGGCCTCGTACCAGGTGAAGTTGGAGGACTCCGGCGACTCCGACGCGGCGATCGACAACATCCGCGACGGCCTGGACGGGCTCGGCAAGGGCGTCGGCCGGACCACGGTCAACGTGGGCGACGGCTTCGGCAGCCAGGACCTGAGCGTCGTGGTCAAGGCAGCGGACGCCGACGTGCTGAAGAAGGCGTCCGAGGCGGTGCGCGGCGAGGTCGCGAAGCTCGACGACGTCACCGACGTCCAGAGCGACCTGGCGCAGAGCGTCCCGCGCATCTCGGTCAAGAGCAACGAGAAGGCGGCGCGGTTCGGCTTCACGGAGGCCACGCTCGGCCAGGCCGTCACCCAGGCGGTGCGCGGCACCACCTCCGGCAAGGCGATCCTGGACGACACCGAGCGTGATGTCGTCGTGAAGTCGGCGAAGCCCGCGACGACCGAGGCCCAGCTGAAGAACCTCTCGCTGGCCACCCCGGCCGGCGCGGTGAAGCTCGGTGAGGTCGCGGACGTCAAGACGGTCCCCGGCCCGGTCCAGATGACCCGGATCGACGGCGCCAGGGCCGCGACGATCACGGCCAAGCCGACCGCTGACAACACCGGCGCGGTGAGCGCCGAGCTCACGTCGAAGATCGGCGCGCTGGACCTGCCCGAGGGCGCCAGCGCGGACATCGGCGGTGTCTCGCAGGACCAGGACGAGGCGTTCTCCTCGCTCGGACTGGCCATGCTGGCCGCGATCGCGATCGTCTTCATGCTGCTGGTCGCGACCTTCCGCAGCCTGGTGCAGCCGCTGATCCTGCTGGTCTCCATCCCGTTCGCGGCGACCGGCGCGATCGGACTGCTGGTCGCCACCGGCACTCCGATGGGTGTCCCGGCGATGATCGGCATGCTGATGCTGATCGGCATCGTGGTCACCAACGCGATCGTGCTGATCGATCTGATCAACCAGTACCGGGCGCAGGGCTACGGCATCGTGGAAGCGGTGGTCGAAGGCGGCCGGCACCGGCTGCGGCCGATCCTGATGACCGCGCTGGCGACGATCTGCGCGCTGCTGCCGATGGCCCTGGCGGTCACCGGTGACGGCGGCTTCATCTCCCAGCCGCTGGCCGTGGTGGTGATCGGCGGTCTGGTCACCTCGACGATGCTCACCCTGCTGCTCGTACCGACGCTCTACGCGATGGTCGAGCTGCGCAAGGAGCGCCGCCGCAAGAAGAAGGCGGAGAAGCGGGTGGCGAAGTCGGCGCCTGCGACGCCCTCGGGCGAGCGCGAGGTCGAACCGGCGGGCGTGTAGCGCCCGCCGCCACCGCCACGACGCCACGGCGCCCGTCCCGGAGTCCGGGGCGGGCGCCGCGGCGCTTGACCGGGCCTCCCCGGCGGGCCCGGGGCCACGGTCGGCCGCCCCGACCGCGGAAACGGCCCCGGTTGTGACGGCGAGCGCGTGAAGTCCCCCCGTTCCGGAGGGACTTCACTGACCACCACGCTTCTGACCACGACGCTTCTGACCACCACGCTTCTACAGTCCGGAACTTCCCTGCCTCTCAAGACCCGTGCGCCGGGCACCCGCGGATGCCCTGCGGCGGGCAGTCACCACAAACGACCAGGCCACAGCCCGGAGAACTGCGGTTCCGTCACCGCAGACGCAACTGCGGTACCAACTAGCTCTGCACCTCGCGGACCCAGGCCGTAAGACCTGCCAGGAATCCGGCCCGGTCATTCGGCGACAGCCGGTCCAGGGCGCGCAGCAGCGGCTCGGTCCGCCGGGCGACGAAGGTTTCGAGCGGCGGGCGGAATTCCTCGGCCAGTGACACCAGGACCCGGCGGCGATTCGCCGGGTCTTCGGCGCGTTGCACGATCCCGGCCCGGCTCAGACTGCCGACCAGCTCGCTGGCGGTGGGCAGCGACACATGGAGCCGCCGGGCGATCTCGCTGACGGTCAGTGGCTGTCCGGCCAGCAGCTGCGGGAGCACGGCGCCGTGGCGCGGCGTCAGCCCGTGCGTCTCCATCGCGTCGCGCAGCGGCGCCGGCATGAGATCCCGCACCACCGATCCACGGAAGAACGGCTCCAACAGGGGTACGAGGCCCAGGACTTCGACCTCGTCGGGGGCCGGCATCCGGGGTGCCTTCCCGGTCTCGTGCGTATGCGGCATACTGCGAGTCTAGATGGTTCGGATTTCCAAACTATTCTACTCTGAAAGGTGGCAGTCCATGTCGTCGGTCAGCTACAGCGATGCGGTCAACGATGCCCTGGAACGGATGGACGATCTCGGGTACGAGCGCGGGCAGGGGGTCGACCTCGCCAACCACGGTCCGATGGGCGCCGAGGCGCTCGCCCTGCTGGGGCAGGAGGACGAGGTCGCCCGGTGGGTGCGGCGCTACCGGAGCGCGATGGAGCACCATGAGCCGCCCGCCGCGCGCTTCGCCCTGGACCCCGCGGACGAGTCCTCGTGGCGCCCCGCGCTCGGGGCCTTCGACCGAGCCGGGGACTGGGAGCGACTCTTCGTCCGCGAACTGGTCGAGGCGCACTGGCGCGAGGTTCTCGTTCGATGGTGGCCGCGCCTGATCCCGGGCCTGTTCGCCGGCCTGACCCACGGCCTGATCCGCACCGCCCACGCGGTGCGCGGCCTGTACGCCGCCGACAAGCCGACGCAGCTCCAACTGAACGAGCTGGCCCGCGGCTTGGCGTACTGGGCCGCCCGGTACACCGAGCTTCCCGGCCGCCCCCGGCTCCGAGGTCCCTACGGCCTGTCCGCCGCGGTCGCCGCGCTGCCCCGCGTGGCGCAGGACGGCGGACTGGGACCGGGCACCGCCCGTCGCCGCTTGGACACGCTCGCCGAACTGCCCGGCTACAACGAGTCGTTGGAGTGGCTGGCCCCGGAGCAGGCGCACCGGTTGCTGAGCGAGATGACGGCCCAGTTCGCCGACGTCTACCTCGGCCACCCCGAGGTATACCCGGTCCCGCTGATCCACGGCGTCACCGCGCCCGCCGCCGTACGCATCGTGCTCCCGCACCTGCCGCACGCATTGCACGAGGCGACGGTGGCGCAGCTGTGGCAGGTGCACGCGGCGTTCCTGCTCGCCTTCACCACCGACCGGCGCGACGAGGGCACGACGGTCTGGCGGTCGGAAATCCCGGACCTGCCCCCGATGGTCGAACTGGGCGCACGGGCCGCCGACCATGGCGACGAGCACGTCATCAAGTTCACCGAGGCATGCCTGCGCGAGTACGCCGTGCGGCCCGATCCGCGCTACCCGGCCGCCGCGTTCGCTGCGCAGCGGCGCATCCCCCGCCTGGACGCCGGCGGCGGTGCCGGGGGTCTACGGCCCGACACGCCGTAGTCCCGACCTTCGCGCCCCGCACCTCCGCGACTCCCCGTGGGGGGACCGGTCCTCCGGCGAACGGACACCGGCCCCCGTGACGCGGCCCGGTTCCCGACGTGGCCGCGGGCCGGGCAGGGGCATGACGGAAGGCAGGGGCATAACGGAAGGGGGCGTCCCCCAAGCGGGGACGCCCCTCTCCACATGCGCGAAAGTCGCGAAAGCGCTGCCGCTACGGAAGCGCCAGCATCCGCTCCAGAGCGAGCTTGGCGAACTTCTCCGTCTCCGGTTCCACCTGGATGCGGTTGACCACATTGCCCTCCGCCAGGGACTCCAGCGCCCACACCAGGTGCGGCAGGTCGATCCGGTTCATCGTCGAGCAGAAGCAGACCGTCTTGTCGAGGAAGACGATCTCCTTGTCCTCCTCCGCGAAACGGTTGGCCAGGCGCCGCACCAGGTTCAGCTCGGTGCCGATCGCCCACTTCGACCCGGCCGGGGCCTCCTCGAGAGCCTTGATGATGTACTCCGTCGAGCCGACGTAGTCCGCCGCCGCGACGACCTCCTGCTTGCACTCCGGGTGCACCAGCACGTTCACGCCCGGTATCCGCTCCCGTACGTCCCGTACGGAGTCCAGCGAGAAACGGCCGTGCACCGAGCAGTGCCCGCGCCACAGGATCATCTTCGCGGCGCGCAGCTCCTCGACGGTCAGGCCGCCGCCCGGCTTGTGCGGGTTGTAGACGACGCAGTCCTCCGGGGACATGCCCAAGTCCCGGACGGCGGTGTTGCGGCCCAGGTGCTGGTCGGGCAGGAAGAGGACCTTGTTCTGCCGGCCATCCCCCTGCTGGAACGCCCAGGCCAGCGCCCGCTTCGCGTTGGAGGATGTGCAGATCGTGCCCCCGTGCCTGCCCGTGAAGGCCTTGATGTCCGCGGAGGAGTTCATGTACGCGACCGGTACGACCTGCTCGGCCACACCCGCCTCGGTCAGCACGTCCCAGCACTCGGCGACCTGCTCGGCGGTGGCCATATCGGCCATCGAGCAGCCCGCTGCCAGGTCGGGGAGCACGACCCGCTGGTCGTCCCCGGTCAGGATGTCCGCCGACTCGGCCATGAAGTGCACACCGCAGAAGACGATGTACTCGGCCTCCGGGCGCGCGGCCGCGTCCCGGGCGAGCTTGAAGGAGTCGCCGGTGACGTCGGCGAACTGGATGACCTCGTCACGCTGGTAGTGGTGACCGAGGACGAAGACCTTGTCCCCGAGCTTCGCCTTGGCCGCGCGGGCCCGCTCCACCAGGTCCGGATCGGAGGGGGAGGGCAGGTCGCCGGGGCACTCCACGCCGCGCTCGCTCTTCGGGTCGGCCTCCCGGCCGAGTAGGAGGAGGGCAAGCGGCGTCGGCTGGACGTCGAGAGTTTGGGCCGTGGTCACTGCACGCACCCTTTCTGTTTCCGCAGACACGTCTTTTCGTCTGATTGACGTTATCTATCATAACTGCTTCACGTCAGTTTGACGATGGCCATCGTGTCGATGTGACGCATCCCCATGTGGCGGAGCCGCGACCGGCGGCCAGTCCTCCGAGCGGTGGCGGTGTGCGAGCATGAAGAGGGAAAAGAACGTGTCCAGGGCGGAATGAATCCGCGGCCCCGTCGGTTGCAGCCGACGGTAAGCAGTCCGTACAACCCGGGAGAGAAGCAGATGTCCGTTCAGGACGAGAAGACCACCGCGAGTGACGGCATCCTCCTGTCCGACGCCGCAGCGGCCAAGGTCAAGGGCCTGCTGGAGCAGGAAGGCCGTGACGACCTCGCGCTCCGCGTCGCCGTCCAGCCCGGCGGTTGCTCAGGCCTGCGCTACCAGCTCTTCTTCGACGAGCGTTCGCTCGACGGCGATGTGATCAAGGACTTCGACGGTGTCAAGGTCGTCACCGACCGGATGAGCGCCCCGTACCTGGTCGGCGCATCGATCGACTTCGTCGACACCATCGAGAAGCAGGGCTTCACGATCGACAACCCGAACGCCACCGGCTCCTGCGCCTGCGGCGACTCCTTCCACTAGGAGTCACGGGCTCGGGCTCGCGAACCACGACGCGAAGGCGGCGGACCCCCAGGGTCCGCCGCCTTCAGTCCGTCTGTACGGCGCCGGTCACTCCTTCTTCGGGACCGCTGTGCCCGTCGAGGCGTCCACGACCTTGCGGTCGCCCAGCGGCTTGTCCAGTGTGACCTTCTTCTCGAATTGCTTCGCGATCTTGATGCACTTCTTGCCGGGCTCCTTCTCCTCGCCCGTGACCTGGGCCTTCACCGTGCCCGAAGACGCATCGGCGGAGGCCGAGTAGTCACTGCACACCCCGCCCCAGAAGCTCAGGGTCAGGGTCCGGCCGTCGGCGCTGTAGGACTCGATGTGCGCCGGGCCGGAGCCGCCGCCGGGCCGCGCCGGCTCGCCGGTCGGCCGGTCACCGGGCTTCTCGGTGCCGGGTGCACGGCTGGGAGCCTGGCTCGGAGAGGGCTCCGCGATGTACCTGCGCTGCACCGCGGGGTGGGTCACCGTGAAGGTGTTCCGCGGGCCCGTCGCGCCCGGCTGCTCGGCCTCGAACATCCAGGACGGCACCAGCGCCTGCTGCCCGGCCACAAGGTGGACCGCCAGGCCGAAGACCGCGTCGCGGACCTCCACCGGCTTCGGCTTCTGCTCCTGCTTCGGAGTCGCCTCGCCGGGTGTCGCGCACGGCTTCGACTTCGCCTTGCCGCCCCCCTCGATGCCGACAGCACCCTCGTGCGGCACGGCCGAGGCGCAACCGCCGATGCCTACCCCGCCGCCCCCGCCGGCCGACTTGTTGAGCTCCTTCATCGTCTCCGCGGCGCCGAGTACGGGGTACTCCGCGCCCTTCTTCAGCTCCGTCAGATGCCCGGAGCCGCCGACCACTTGACCGTCCGAGCCGACCTGCAGGCCGGTGTGCCAGCCGTACGTGGGCAGCCCACCCAGCACCGGATCCGCGTTCACGACCCGGATGGCGCCCAT
The DNA here is from genome assembly GCF_040609575.1 of Streptomyces sp. NPDC004647. NCBI lineage: Bacteria > Bacillati > Actinomycetota > Actinomycetes > Kitasatosporales > Streptomycetaceae > Streptomyces > Streptomyces sp. NPDC004647. The sequence goes on from NZ_JBEXKU010000003.1 coordinate 124,000, forward strand.
CGTCTGCCGCGCGTCCAGCTTCGCGTCGCTCAGCCCGATGCCCTCGAGCGCGGGTCCGACCGCCTTCTTCGCCTTCTCCTCGGAGACCGGCCCGGCGCCGTCCTCGCCGCCGTCCGACCCCTGTGAAAGGTCACCCGGGGCGGGGCAGCGCACCGCCGTGGACGCGTCCTCGCCGCCCTTCCCGTCCTTCGGCCCGCTCATCGGGGGCTCGGTGCACTCGACGGCGCCCCCCTTGCCGTAGCGGACGTACGTCCAGGTGCCCGGGGCCTTCTTGCTGACCTCCAGGGTCGGCCCCGACGCGTCACGGGTCAGCCCGAACTTCCAGGTGTCCTGGACCAGCCGCGGTGCCCCCCGCACACCGAGCGCCTTCGCCAGCCGCTCCGCCTGCGCGCGGGACACCTCCGCCTGCGCCCGGTATACGGGGGCCGATTCCGGCCCGTCCGGCAGCGTGCCCTGCGCGTGGTAGCGCGCACCCGCCGGGTCCGGCTCACCCGGGGCGATCCCCGAGCTGCTCCCGGGCGACCCGCCGCCGCTGTAACCGTCCAGTTCCAGCGGCGGCGGGTCGCCCTGACCGGCCGCGGGCGCGCCGCCGTCGCCCTCGCCGTCGGAAGCGGTCGAGGCCCAGTACGCGCCTCCGCCGCCGGCCAGCAGAACCGCCGCCGCGACCGATACGGCGATGAGGGTGGAACGCCGGTGCCGCTGGGTGTCCGGGGTGCGATCCGCCGGTGTGCCCTCCGTGGGGGTCCCACCGCCGGAGGCAGGGGGAGTGTGCTCGGTGCTCACCGCATTGCTCCTTCGACTCCGCCCGACAGGTGATGTCGGATCCTCCATCCGGAGGACGCGGATTGGACGGAGCGGGGGAGCGCGCGGTTCCCCTTGGTTCAGGACCGCGGCTGCCTCAGTCGCCGTACTCGGACATTCCGTCCAGCAGATGGGCGGAGGTCGGCGGGACCTCGATTCCGTGGATACGCGATGGCGACACGGGCTCGTGCGGGTGCGGGGCGGCGGGGGCGGCAGACCAGTGCGATGCCATCCGCGCGCAGTCACCGCGCAGTTGCGCCAGCGACTCGGGCTCGGCGCTCAGGGGCTGGGGAGTGGACTCGACGTGCTTCTTCGGCATGGAGACTCCCGGTCCGTGGGGTCCGCAGGGCCGGACCCCGTACCAACGCACCGTATGCATCCTTCCCGGGGCGAAGAAAGACCTACTATCGGGTAGATTTGTCCTGTCGGACGGTGCGCGGGGAACAGGTAGCGTGAACTGTCCTTCTACTCCACCCCGTCGCAGGAGCAGACCCGCTGTGCGAATCGCTGTCACCGGCTCCATCGCCACCGACCATCTGATGACGTTCCCCGGCCGCTTTGCCGACCAACTGGTCGCGGACCAACTGCACACCGTCTCCCTCTCCTTTCTGGTCGACACCCTCGATGTGCGCAGAGGCGGTGTCGCCCCCAACATCTGCTTCGGCATGGGTGTGCTGGGGCTGCGCCCGATCCTGGTCGGCGCCGCCGGCACGGACTTCGCGGAGTACCGCTCATGGCTCGACCGGCACGGGGTGGACACCACCTCGGTCCGTATCTCCGAGGTGCTGCACACCGCCCGCTTCGTCTGCACCACGGACACCGACCACAACCAGATCGCGTCCTTCTACACCGGCGCGATGAGCGAGGCCCGGAACATCGAGCTCCAGCCGGTCGCGTCGCGGGTCGGCGGGCTCGACCTGGTGCTCGTGGGTGCCGACGACCCCGAGGCGATGATCCGGCACACGGAGGAGTGCCGCTCGCGTGGGATCCCGTTCGCCGCCGACCCCTCCCAGCAGCTCGCCCGTATGGGGGGCGACGACATCCGGGTCCTCGTCGACGGCGCGACCTACCTCTTCACCAACGAGTACGAGAAGGCCCTGATCGAGTCCAAGACGGGCTGGTCGGCGGACGCGATCCTGGGCAAGGTCGGCACCCGCGTGACCACCCTCGGGGCCCGCGGCGTACGCATCGAGCGGAGCGGCGAGGACCCGATCGAGGTCGGCTGCCCCGACGAGGAGGCCAAGGTCGACCCCACCGGTGTCGGCGACGCGTTCCGCGCGGGCTTCCTGGCGGGCCTGTCCTGGGATCTCTCGCTGGAGCGGTCGGCCCAGCTGGGCTGCATGCTGGCGACCCTGGTGATCGAGACGCTGGGCACCCAGGAGTACGAGCTGCGGCGCGGCCACTTCATGGACCGCTTCACCAAGGCCTACGGCCATGAGGCGGCCGCCGAGGTCCGGGAACACCTGGCCTGATACCCGGCTGCCCCGGCTGCCTGCCCGCGAGTGTGTGGGAGCCGGGCAGCCACAGCCCGAGAGCGCCACCGATCCGCCCCGCCCAGCACAACGCGGGGCGGATCGGCTATTCCCGGCGCCGCACCAGATAGACGGTGCCGCGCTCCGCCGGGCGCTCGCCCACGTACTCCTGGCCGCGCATCCCGCACCACGCCGGGATGTCCAGCCGGGCCGCCTCGTCGTCCGACAGCACCGCCACCATCTCGCCCACCGGCACATCCCCGATCACCTTCGCCAGCTCGATCACCGGGACGGGGCAGCGCCTGCCCAGCGCGTCGACCGTCAGCGCGGCGGCAGGGGCGGGCGCTTCGCCGTCCGCCGTGGCAGCCCCGCGAGTCTCGGCGACCGGCGGGGCCGCCGACGGCGCGCCCAGCCGCTCGCGTACGTCCCGCACCGCGCCCGGCAGTACGGCGAGGAACCGTTCCACGTCGTCCTGTGCCGTGCCGATGGGCAGAGAGACCCGGACGTTGCCCTCCGAGAGCACCCCCATGGCCCGCAGCACATGGCTCGGCGTGAGCGTGCTGGAGGTGCACGAGGACCCCGAGGACACCGAGAAGCCCGCCCGGTCCAGCTCGTGCAGCAAGGTCTCTCCGTCGACATAGAGACACGAGAAGGTGACCAGATGCGGCAGCCGCCGTACGGCATCGCCGACGACCTCCACATCCGGCACCAGTTCCGGAACCCGCGTCCGGATCAGTTCCACCAGCCCGCGCAGCCGCTCCGCCTCGGCGGCGGTCTCCTGCTGAACGGCGCGCAGCGACGCCGCTGCCGCGACCACGGCAGGGATGTTCTCGAACCCCGGCGCGCGGCCCGACTCCCGCTCGTCCGCCGGGTCTTGCGACGCGAACCGGACCCCCTTGCGCACGGCCAGCAGTCCGACACCGGGTGGTCCGCCCCATTTGTGGGCACTGGCGGCGAGCAGTGACCAGCGGCCCTCGACCGGGCCCCAGGCCAGTGACTGCGCCGCGTCCACCAGCAGCGGAACTCCTGCTCCCTCGCAGGCCTGTGCGACATCGGCCACGGGCTGCTCGGTTCCCACTTCGTGGTTGGCGGACTGCAGACAGGCGAGTGCGGTGTCGGCCCGGAGCGCCCGGCCGTACGCCTCGGGGGCCACCCGGCCCTTACGGTCCACGCCGACCTCGGTGACCGTCCCGCGGTCCGCCGCGTGGGAAGCGGCGGCGTGCAGGACGGAGGAGTGCTCCACGGCTGACACGACCAGATGGCGCCCGACGCGCCGCCGCCCGGCCAGGGACCCGGCGATCCCGCTGTGTACGGCGCGGGTGCCGGAGGGGGTGAAGGACAGCTCGTCGGGCCGGCAGCCCACTGCCTCGGCGGCCGCCTCGCGCGATGCGTCGAGCAGCAGCCGCGCCCGCCGTCCCTCCTGATAGAGCCGCGCCGGATCGGCCCACCCCTCGTCGAGTGACGCGAGCAGCGCCTGGCGGGCGACGGGATGCAGCGGTGCGGATGACGCGGCGTCGAAGTAGGGCACATACAAAACGCTACGCTCCACGTCCGCGACCCGGAGCGGCTGCCCGGGGGCTCGCGGCACGCCGTCCGGTCCGGGCTGCCGCCGGAGCCGGAAAACACCGAGGCGAGGGCACGTCAGAACGCTCCCGGAGCCCCCGATTCCACACCTTCGTGGAGCCCGGCGGCGCGTTGGGCACCCTCCCCGCGCGACCCCAAATTGCGTCCAGTAGGGTTTGCTCCGCATAAACATCCAAACCCCTGCCCGCGCCAGGGCCGGCGACCGACCAGCAGACGGCCGCAGCCGGCCGCGCGGGCGAGATTCTCGGGAAGGCGCTACGTGAGTCCCTACGGCTCCGACCGCTCGTCGCGGCGCCCGATGCGGCGGAAGCTGCCGCAGGCGCTGGCCGCGGGCCTGGTCCTTGCGACCGCCACCGGTTGCACATACAAGGACTTCCCCCGCCTCGGTATGCCCACCCCGGTCACGGAGGAGGCGCCGCGGATCCTCTCCCTGTGGCAGGGCTCGTGGGCGGCTGCGCTCGCCACGGGTGTGCTGGTCTGGGGCCTCATCCTGTGGGCGGTCATCTTCCACCGCCGCAGCAGGACCAAGGTCGAGATCCCTCCGCAGACTCGGTACAACATGCCGATCGAGGCCCTCTACACGGTGGTCCCGATCATCATCGTCGCGGTCCTCTTCTACTTCACCGCGCGCGATGAGAGCGAACTGCTCAAGGTCACCAAGAAGCCCGACCACGTCGTCAACGTCGTCGGCTACCAGTGGAGCTGGGGCTTCAACTACATCGAGAACGTGGACGGCGACACCACCACGCCCGACAAGCTCGCCAAGCAGCTCGAGAGCATCGCCCCCAAGAAGCTCGAGGGGATGCCGGGCGGCGCCGAGGGCGTCTACGAGACCGGCACGCCGGGGGAGATGACACCGGGCAACCCGAGCCCGGGACCGACCCTGTGGCTGCCGAAGGGCGAACGTGTCCGGTTCGTCCTGACCTCGCGCGATGTCATTCACTCCTTCTGGGTCGTGCCGTTCCTGATGAAGCAGGACGTCATCCCCGGCCAGACCAACGTCTTCGAGGCGACTCCGAGCAAGGAGGGCACCTTCCGGGGCAAGTGCGCCGAGCTGTGCGGTGTCGACCACGCCCGGATGCTCTTCAACGTCAAGGTCGTCTCCCCGGAGCGGTACCGGGCGCACCTGAAGGACCTGGCGAAGCAGGGTCAGACCGGCTACATCGACGCGGGCATTCCGGGATTGGGCACGGGTAACTTCCCCGGCCACACGGGCGTCGGCGGCGACGACGAGTCGTCCGCGCACGGCAAGTCGCATGATGCGGAGAGTGACAAGTGAGCATCCTCAACGAACCCCAGGGTGCCGACACGGCCGCCTATGAGGACGAGCTGCCGGTGCGCCGGAGGCAGCCGGGCAACGTTGTGGTGAAGTGGCTCACGACCACTGACCACAAGACGATCGGCACGCTCTACCTCGTCACGTCGTTCGCCTTCTTCTGCATCGGCGGAGTGATGGCGCTCCTGATGCGCGCCGAACTCGCTCGCCCCGGCACACAGGTCATGTCGAACGAGCAGTTCAACCAGGCGTTCACGATGCACGGCACGATCATGCTGCTGATGTTCGCGACGCCGCTGTTCGCCGGTTTCACGAACTGGATCATGCCGCTGCAGATCGGCGCGCCCGATGTGGCGTTCCCGCGGCTGAACATGTTCGCGTACTGGCTGTATCTCTTCGGCTCGCTGATCGCGGTGGGTGGTTTCCTCACCCCGCAGGGGGCGGCCGACTTCGGCTGGTTCGCCTACTCGCCGCTGTCGGACGCGGTCCGCTCGCCGGGCATCGGCGCCGACATGTGGATCATGGGCCTGGCCTTCTCCGGCTTCGGCACGATCCTCGGCTCGGTCAACTTCATCACCACCATCATCTGCATGCGCGCTCCCGGCATGACGATGTTCCGGATGCCGATCTTCACCTGGAACGTGCTGCTCACCGGTGTGCTGGTGCTCATCGCCTTCCCCGTGCTGGCCGCCGCGCTGTTCGCCCTGGAAGTGGATCGTAAATTCGGGGCGCATATCTTTGATTCGGCCAATGGCGGCGCATTGCTGTGGCAGCACCTCTTCTGGTTCTTCGGCCATCCAGAGGTGTACATCATCGCGTTGCCATTCTTCGGCATCGTTTCCGAGGTCATTCCGGTATTCAGCCGGAAGCCGATGTTCGGCTACATCGGTCTGGTCGCGGCGACGATTTCGATCGCTGGTCTTTCGGTGACGGTCTGGGCCCACCACATGTATGTCACCGGTGGTGTTCTGTTGCCGTTCTTCTCCTTCATGACCTTCCTGATCGCGGTCCCGACCGGTGTGAAGTTCTTCAACTGGATCGGCACCATGTGGAAGGGGAGTCTGAGTTTCGAGACTCCGATGCTGTGGACGGTCGGCTTCCTGGTCACCTTCCTGTTCGGTGGTCTGACGGGTGTCATCCTGGCCTCGCCGCCGATGGACTTCCACGTCTCGGACTCGTACTTCGTTGTGGCCCACTTCCACTACGTGGTCTTCGGAACCGTGGTCTTCGCGATGTTCGCCGGCTTCCACTTCTGGTGGCCGAAGTTCACCGGCAAGATGCTGGACGAGCGGCTCGGCAAGATCACGTTCTGGACGCTGTTCATCGGCTTCCACGGGACGTTCCTGGTGCAGCACTGGCTGGGTGCGGAGGGCATGCCGCGGCGCTACGCGGACTATCTCGCCGCCGACGGCTTCACCACGCTGAACACCATCTCGACGATCAGTTCGTTCGTGCTCGGCCTGTCGGTCCTTCCGTTCCTCTACAACGTCTGGAAGACCGCCAAGTACGGGAAGAAGGTCGAGGTCGACGACCCGTGGGGCTACGGCCGCTCGCTGGAGTGGGCGACCTCGTGCCCGCCGCCGCGGCACAACTTCCTCACCCTGCCGCGGATCCGTTCCGAATCCCCGGCGTTCGACCTCCACCACCCCGACATCGCCGCGCTCGACCAGCTCGAGTACACCGGAGCCGCGCTCGCCGGTGGCAAGGAGGCCGGGAAGTGAAGATCCAGGGACGCATGTTCATCTGGCTGGCCGTCTTCATGCTGGCCATGGCCATTGTGTACGGCGTGTGGTCGAAGGAGCCGGTCGGTACGACGGCGCTGTTCCTCGCCTTCGGCCTGAGCATCATGATCGGCTACTACCTCGCCTTCACCGCCCGCCGGGTGGACACGGGGGCGCAGGACAAGAAGGACGCCGACGTCGCCGACGACGCCGGTGAGCTGGGCTTCTTCAGCCCGCACAGCTGGCAGCCGCTCTCCCTGGGGTTCGGCGGCGCGCTCGCCTTCCTGGGCGTCGTCTTCGACTGGTGGCTTCTCTACTTCTCGCTGCCGGTCATCCTCGTGGGCCTGTTCGGCTGGGTCTTCGAGTACTACCGCGGCGAGAACGCGAACCAGTAGCCCTCAGCGGCGCACAGCACGGCACAGCTCAGTACGGGTCAGGCCCGGCAACCCTTGCGGTTTGCCGGGCCTGACCCATTTGCATGCGCCCGGCGGGCACATCCGCCACCTTTTTCTTACTTTGTGACCATGAGTCACACTTCTCGATTCCGGACGGCAGCGAGCTGCGCTCTGCTGATAGCCCCCCTGGCGGTCTCCGTCACCGCCTGCGACGACGAACACCCGCTGTCCGCACAGCCGTACGACGCGGCCGGTGCCATAGCCGTCAACGCGGACGACGGCGGGAAGATAGACCCGGACAAGCCACTCGAGATATCCGCGAAGGGCGACGACCGGATAACCGACGTGACCGCCACCGACGCCACAGGGCGCTACGTACGCGGCGAACTCACCGCCGACGGCTCCAGCTGGCACAGCACCTCCCCACTGGCCGCAGGCGCCCACTACTCCGTCCGGGTGAGTACCGAGGACGAGGACGGCGCGCCCGGCCGCCGCATAGTCGGCTTCGACACCAAGGCCTCGGACAAGCGGCTGCGGATCTCCCTCGGCCCCGACAGCGGCACCTACGGCGTCGGCCAGCCGGTCACGGCAGAGCTGAGCCATCCCGTCACCGACCGCGAGGACCGCGCCACGGTCGAACGGGCCCTGAAGGTCGACTCCAAGCCCCGCGTCGACGGCGGCTGGCACTGGGTCAACGACAAGACGCTCCACTTCCGCCCGCGCGACTACTGGCCGGCGAAGGCGCAGGTCGAGGTGCGCAGCACACTGGACGGCATCAAGATCGGCGGCCTGTACGGCGGCTCCGCCAAGCCCGTGAAGATGCAGATCGGCGACCGGCTCGAGGCCGTCACCGACGCCGCCGCGCACCAGATGACCGTCTACCGCAACGGCGAGGTCATCCGCACCATCCCGGTGACCACCGGCAAGCCCGGCTACGACACCCGCAACGGTGTCAAGACGATCCTCGGCAAGGAATCCTTCGTACGAATGACCAGCGCGAGCATCGGCTCCGCCGACTTCTACGACCTCGGGGTCTACTGGGCGACCCGGGTCACCTGGAGCGGGGAGTACGTCCACGCGGCGCCCTGGTCCGTCGGATCGCAGGGCGCGGCCAACGTCAGCCACGGCTGCACCGGCATGAGCACCGAGAACGCCAAGTGGTTCTTCGACACCGTGCGCGTGGGCGACATCGTCAAGGTCGTCAACAGCGGCGGCGCGGATATGACGCCGTTCGACAACGGCTTCGGCGACTGGAACGTGGACTGGGCGAAGTGGCGGAAGGGCAGTGCCGTGGTCCCCGCGGGGACCCGCGACGGCAGCGGCCCCGCCGACGCGGCCCGGCTACGGCCCCGGATCTGAGCGGGGCGCAGGCGTCAGGCCTCGATGGCGAGCCGGGTGCGCAGCAACGCTGCCAGGGCGTCGGCGAACTCAACCGGGTCCACCGGGTGTGTCACCGCCGCGTCCGCCCGGCTCCAGGTCGCCAGCCAGGCGTCCTGCGGGCGGCCGATCAGCAGCAGTACGGGCGGGCAGCGGAAGATCTCGTCCTTGATCTGCCGGCAGACGCCCATCCCGCCGATGGGCGCCGTCTCACCGTCCAGCACGCAGACGTCGACCCCGCCGGCCTCCAGCGCACTGAGGACGGCCGGCAGGGTCGCGCACTCCAGGTACTCGACCTCCGGAAGGTCGGGGGCGGGCCGGCGCCCCGCCGCCAGCCGTACCTGCTCCCGGGTGTTGGCGTTGTCGCTGTAGACCAGCACCGAGGCGGTCGGCTGCATCGTTCCTCCAGGCTTCCGGACAGCACAGTTACGGGTTGGACCGTTGCGCGGATGCTACTCCGCGCAGGGCCCGCGGAGGAGGGTTCGTACGCATCCAGGATCGGACGGACGGCCCGTCAGGACAGGCCGGAGCGGGACCGCCGGAACGCCCCGGAAGCTGCGCTTCCCTCCATCGAGCTACGGTCCCCATGGGCCGTACGAGCAGGGCACACGTCTTCAACGCGCCGAACGGCACCCCCCGGGGTGAGGGCGGGATAAGCGACCGACATAATGTCGGTCGTGGCGACAGCAACGACAGTAGAAACCGGGCACGCGCACCCGTCGGTCAATCGACCGAACCTCACCAGCGTCGGAACCATCATCTGGTTGAGTTCCGAGCTGATGTTCTTCGCGGCCCTCTTCGCGATGTACTTCACCCTGCGATCGGTGACCGGCGCAGAGCACTGGAAGGAAATGGCGTCCACGCTGAACTTCCCGTTCTCGGCCGCGAACACCACGATCCTGGTGCTCTCCTCCCTCACCTGCCAGCTGGGCGTCTTCGCCGCTGAGCGTGGCGATGTGAAGAAGCTGCGCTCCTGGTTCGTGGTCACGTTCGTGATGGGCGCGGTCTTCATCGGCGGCCAGGTGTTCGAGTACACCGAGCTGGTCAGGCACGAGGGCCTCTCGCTCAAGTCCGACCCGTACGGCTCGGTGTTCTACCTGACCACCGGCTTCCACGGCCTGCACGTGACGGGCGGTCTGATCGCCTTCCTGCTGGTCCTGGGCAGGACGTACGCCGCCAAGAGGTTCACCCACGAACAGGCCACGGCGGCCATCGTCGTGTCCTATTACTGGCACTTCGTCGATGTCGTCTGGATCGGCCTCTTCGCCACGATCTACATGATCAAGTAACCGGGCCCGCATCCGGCCCGCGTTACCAGACAGACACAGCCAGAAGCATCGACGCAGAAGATCCTGACACCGGGGTAATCCGTGAAAAAGCTCTCCGCACGACGGCGCCATCCGCTGGCGGCGCTCGTCGTCCTACTCTTCGCGCTGGCGGTCACCGGGGGGCTGTACGCCGCGTTCGCGCCCGCGGACAAGGCACATGCCGACGGCGCCGCCCAGTCCCTTGCCATCGAGGAGGGCAAGAAGCTCTACTCCGTGGGCTGCGCCAGCTGCCACGGCACCGGCGGTCAGGGGTCCTCCGACGGCCCGAGCCTGGTCGGCGTCGGCTCCGCCGCGGTGGACTTCCAGGTCGGCACCGGCCGTATGCCGGCCCAGCAGCCCGGTGCCCAGGCGCCGAAGAAGCCGGCGGTCTACACGCAGGCCGAGATCGACCAGCTGGCCGCGTACATCGCCTCGCTCGGCGCGGGCCCGATCACGCCCACCGAGGAGCAGTACGACCCGCAGGGCGCGGACATCGCGAAGGGCGGAGACCTCTTCCGCCAGAACTGCGCGCAGTGCCACAACTTCACCGGCAAGGGCGGTGCCCTCACCGGCGGCAAGTACGCCCCGGAGCTCGACGACGTAGAGCCCAAGCACATCTACCAGGCCATGCAGACCGGCCCGCAGCAGATGCCGTCCTTCCCGGACTCCACGATGCCCGAGCAGAGCAAGAAGGACATCATCGCCTACCTCCACACGGTGAACAGCGATGAAGCCGAGTCCCCCGGCGGCTTCGAGCTGGGCGGGCTCGGCCCGGTCAGCGAGGGCCTCTTCGGCTGGATCTTCGGCCTGGGCGTGATGATCGCCGCCGCCGTATGGGTCGCCGCGCACACCGCAAAGGCCAAGAAGTCATGAGTCAGAGTGGATCCAACAAAGACGTGTCCGAAGAACACCTGCCGAGTGAGCGGGAAACGGCTCGCACCGGCGCGGTAGCCCCGGCGGCCGATCCGTTCGCCGACCCCGGGCTGCCGCCCCACAAGCCTCGCGTCCAGGACATCGACGAGCGGGCCGCCAAGCGCTCGGAGCGCGCGGTCGCCTTCCTCTTCACCCTGTCCATGATCGCCACGATCGCCTTCATCGTCGCGTATGTGGCCGTCCCGGTCGAGAAGATCATCTACGTCTTCCCGATCGGCCACATCAGCGCGCTGAACTTCGCCCTCGGTCTCACTCTGGGCGTGGCGCTGTTCTGCATCGGCGCGGGCGCGGTCCACTGGGCCCGCACCCTGATGTCCGATGTGGAGACCCCCGACGAGCGGCATCCGATCGAGGCCCCTCCCGAGGTCAGGGCCAAGGTCATGGCCGACTTCAAGCAGGGCGCGAAGGAATCGGCCCTGGGTCGGCGGAAGCTGATCCGCACCACCATGTTCGGTGCGCTGGCGATGGTCCCGCTCTCCGGTGTGATGCTGCTCGGCGGCCTCGGCCCGGCGCCGGGGACCAAGCTCCGCCACACCCTGTGGGCCAAGGGCAAGCTGCTGGTCAACGTGAACACCAATGAGCCGCTGCGTCCCGAGGACGTCGTCGTCGGTTCGCTGACCTTCGCCCAGCCCGAGGGCCTGGAGGAGGACCAGCATGAGTTCCAGAAGGAAATCGCGAAGGCGGCTCTGATGGTCGTGCGGCTGCAGCCGGAGAACATCAAGGACAAGCGCGAGCTCGACTGGTCGCACGAGGGCATCGTCGCTTACTCGAAGATCTGCACCCACGTCGGTTGCCCGGTCAGCCTGTACGAGCAGCAGACGCACCATGTGCTCTGCCCGTGCCACCAGTCCACCTTCGACCTCACCGACGGCGGTCGAGTGATCTTCGGCCCGGCTGGCCACGCTCTGCCCCAGCTGCGGATCGGTGTGAACAAGGACGGTTACCTCGAGGCGCTCGGCGACTTCGCGGAGCCGGTCGGCCCGAGCTTCTGGGAGCGCGGATGAGTACTGCAAAGGACACGCGCACGCCGCCGCGCGGCGAGCGGATCGCAGACTGGGCGGATGGCCGGCTCGGCATCTACGGCCTGGCCAAGGCGAATATGCGCAAGATCTTCCCGGACCACTGGTCCTTCATGCTCGGTGAGGTCGCGCTCTACAGCTTCATCATCATCATCCTCACGGGTGTATATCTGACGCTGTTCTTCCACCCGGCGATGAACGAGGTCGTCTACCACGGCAGTTACGTTCCGATGCAGGGTGTCCGGATGTCCGAGGCATACGCCTCGACCCTGGACATCAGCTTCGACGTACGCGGCGGTCTGCTCATCCGGCAGATCCACCACTGGGGCGCCCTGATCTTCATCGCGGCGATGTTCGTCCACATGATGCGGGTGTTCTTCACCGGAGCCTTCCGCAAGCCGCGCGAGCTCAACTGGATGTTCGGCTTCCTGCTGCTCGTGCTGGGCATGTTCACCGGCTTCACCGGCTACTCGCTGCCGGACGACCTGCTCTCCGGCACCGGTGTGCGCTTCATGGAGGGCGCGATCCTGTCGATGCCGATCGTCGGCACGTACCTCTCGTTCTTCCTGTTCGGCGGTGAGTTCCCGGGTACGGACTTCGTGCCGCGGTTCTTCTCGATCCACGTCCTGCTGCTGCCGGGCATCATGCTCGGCCTGCTGGTGGCGCACCTGATCCTGGTCTTCTACCACAAGCACACGCAGTACCCGGGCCCCGGCCGCACGAACAAGAACGTGGTCGGAATGCCGCTGCTGCCGGTCTACATGGCCAAGGCCGGAGGCTTCTTCTTCGTCGTCTTCGGTCTGACCGCGGTCATCTCCGCCATCGCCAGCATCAACCCGATCTGGGCGCTCGGCCCGTACCGGCCGGACCAGGTGTCCACCGGCGCGCAGCCCGACTGGTACATGGGCTTCTCCGAGGGCCTGATCCGGCTGATGCCGGGCTGGGAGATCAATTTCTGGGGGCACACGCTCGCGCTGGGCGTGTTCATCCCGCTGATGATCTTCCCGCTGGTGCTGGTCGCCATCGCCGTGTGGCCGTTCCTGGAGTCCTGGGTCACCGGGGACAAGCGCGAGCACCACATCCTGGACCGCCCGCGTAACGCCCCGACCCGTACGGCCTTCGGTGCGGCCTGGCTGAGCGTCTACTTCATCCTGCTCGTCGGCGGTGGCAACGACATCTGGGCGACTCACTTCCATCTGTCGATCAACGCCATCACCTGGTTCGGCCGGATCGGCTTCTTCGTCCTACCGGTGCTGACCTTCCTCGTGACCAAGCGGATCTGTCTGGGTCTGCAGCGGCGCGACAGGGAGAAGGTGCTGCACGGTCGTGAGACCGGGATCATCAAGCGGCTGCCGCACGGTGAGTTCGTGGAGGTGCACGAGCCGCTGCCGCAGGAGGCGCTGTACACGCTGACCCAGCATGAGCAGCACGAGCCGGTCGAGCTCGGCCCGGAGGTCGACGAGAACGGTGTGAGGCGCAAGATCTCGCCGGTGCAGAAGCTGCGGGCCAGGCTCTCCCAGGGCTGGTACGGGGAGCACAACCAGATCCCCAAGCCGAGCCCCGAGGAGTACCGGGAGATCACCAGCGGTCACGGCCACCACTGAGCCGCCACTGAGCCGCCACGGCTGAAGCCGCACCCGAGGGCCCCGGCCCGACCCTGCCAGGGGTCGGCCGGGGCCCTCGGCGTTTGTCCCGGGTTTGTCCCGGGGTTCGTCTCACCGATTGTCCGCAGTACGGGCACGGAGGCGATGCCGCGGCCGGCCGCGGATAGGCTTGCGGCGGGCCCGGAGGGCCGGCCCATTCCCTGCTCACCACGGATCCAGGAGCGGACCATGGACATCGTGACCTCAGCCGGTGGGGGCGTCCCTGAGGGCACTCCGCCGGCTAACGCTGGGGGCACCCCCGCCCGTACGCGGTCCGGGACCCCCGCCCGTACGCGGTCCGGGAGAGACGCCGGGGGCGGCGACAGCACCGCGACGGCCCGCACCTGGCCGGACATCATCGGCTCCCTGCTGGCGGGCCACGACCTCGGCGCGGACGGCACGGCCTGGGCCATGGACCGCATCATGCGGGGCGAGGCGACGGACGCGCAGATCGCGGGCTTCGCGGTCGCCCTGCGCGCCAAGGGCGAGACGGTCGCGGAGGTCTCCGGCCTCGTACGGACCATGTACGCGCACGCCAACGTCATCGAGGTGCCGGGCCCCAGCGTGGACATCGTGGGCACCGGCGGCGACCGGGCCAGGACCGTGAACATCTCGACGATGTCGGCGATCGTCGTCGCCGGGACGGGCGCGAAGGTCGTCAAGCACGGCAACCGGGCCGCGTCCTCGGCGAGCGGCGCCTCGGACGTGCTGGAGAAGCTGGGCGTCAATCTGGACCTCTCGCCGCAGCGGGTGGTCGAGGTCGCCGAGGAAGCCGGGATCACCTTCTGCTTCGCGGTGAAATTCCACCCCGCGCTGCGGCATGTGGCGCCGGCCCGGCGCGAGCTGGGGATCCCCACCACCTTCAACTTCCTCGGGCCGCTGACCAACCCGGCGCGGGTACGGGCCCAGGCGACCGGTGTCGCCGACGCCCGGATGGCGCCGATCCTGGCCGGGGTGCTCGCCGAACGGGGTTCGTCCGCGCTGGTCTTCCGGGGCGACGACGGCCTCGACGAGCTCACCACGACCGCGACCTCGCAGGTGTGGGTGGTACGGGACGGCGCGGTCCGGCAGGAGGGTTTCGACCCGCGGGACGTGGGGCTGGACCTGGTGCCGGTGGAGGCGCTGCGCGGCGCCGACGCCTCGTACAACGCGGATGTGGCTCAGCGTCTGCTCGGCGGGGAGCGGGGACCCGTACGGGACGCGGTGCTGCTGAACTCGGCCGCGGCTCTGGTGGCCCTGGACCCGGGGGACGCCCCGCTCGCCGAGCAGATCGCGGCGGGCATGGCGAGGGCCGCGGAGTCGATCGACTCGGGCGCGGCCCGGCGGACCCTGGAGCGCTGGGTCGGCGCCAGCAACGGCTGAGGTGTCTTTGAGGGACAGCGCTCGACACGGAGGGACAGCGCTCGACATGGAGGGCCCGGACCGAGGTCCGGGCCCTCCGCATGCCCACCGCGGCAGCCCGTCCCGCCGTCCCGACGTCGTGGCAACCCTGCCGTCCCCGACCGCGGCAGCCCGTCCCGCCGTCCCGCCATACGGACACCGTGTTGCCCGCGGGTGATCGGCTGGCATACTGCTGCCAGGTCACGAGTGACAGCGACACGGCCCCGGCCCGCTGTCCGGCAACCCTCCGTCCGTGGCGGGGTGCCCCGGGTGATGACCAGGCCGTAGGCAGCGAGGTCTACGGCAAGCGCGGACCCCTCGTGATCCAGGGGTCCTGGTTGTCGAGGGAGTTCCTTTCGTGAGCAAGCGAATGCGCTAGGGCCTGCGGCCCCTTCTTCACAGCCTCCGTGCGGTGTCATCCGCGCGTCGAGGCATTCCACACGCCTCCGCCCTTCCGTGGCGCGTGTGTTCGTCGAAGCCCTTCGCCTTCCTTCGGGAGATTTCGCCATGTCCGTGCGCCCTGACACCGCCCCTGCCGCCCCTGTCGCCCTCCCCGCCCCCGGTAGCGCTGCCTCCGCCGACCCTGCCTGTGCCGCACCTGACAACGCGGCTGCCCCGTCCACCGCCTCCGCACCACTGCCCGTCCTCGGGCGGGATGTCCTCGTCCCGCTCGTCACCGGTGGCGAAGTGACGTACGCGGCGCTCGACTACGCGGCGAGCGCCCCGGCGTTGCAGCGGGTCTGGGACGACGTGGCCGCGTACGCCCCGTACTACGGGAGCGTGCACCGCGGCGCCGGCTACCTCTCGCAGCTGTCCACCGACCTCTTCGAGAACAGCCGCGCCGCGGTCGCCGAGTTCCTCGGCTGCCGCGAGGGCGACCAGGTCGTCTTCACCCGCTCCACCACCGACTCCCTCAACCTCCTGGCCTCCGTCCTGCCGTACGGCACCCGGGTGTTCGTGTTCGAGACCGAGCACCACGCCTCGCTGCTCCCCTGGGAACAGCGCGAGGACGTCGAGGTCCGCTACCTCGACGCGCCGCGCACCCCGCGGCAGGCCGTCGAGACGCTGGAGCGGGCGCTCGCCGGACCAGGGACCCCATCGGTGGCCGGGGGAGAGCCGGCCGGTCCGGTGCTGGTGTGCGTCACCGGAGCGTCCAATGTCACCGGCGAGCTGTGGCCCGTACGGGAACTGGCCGCCGCCGCCCATGCGCACGGCGCGCGCATCGTGCTCGACGCGGCGCAGCTCGCCCCCCACCACCCCGTGGACATCGCGGAGTCCGGCGTCGACTGGGTCGCCTTCTCCGGGCACAAGCTGTACGCGCCCTTCGGCTCGGGTGTGCTGGCCGGACGCGCCGACTGGCTGCAGAGCGGGGAGCCGTACCTCGCGGGGGGCGGGGCCAGCCGCACGGTGGCGCGCCGCGCCGACGGCAGCGTGGACGTGGAGTGGCACACCACCGCCGCCCGGCACGAGGCCGGTTCGCCGAACGTCATCGGTGTCTACGCGATCGCCTCCGCCTGCAAGGCGCTGACCGAGGAGGGGTTCGACTCGCTGGTGGAGCGGGAGCAGCGACTCGTCGCCCGGGTCCGCGAGGGCCTGGCCGAGGTGCCCGAGGTGAAGGTGCTGTCGCTGTTCGGTGACGACGCGCCGAGGGTCGGTGTCCTCTCCTTCGTGGTGGAGGGGTGGAACAGCTCGCACTTCGCGGCCGCGCTCTCCGCGGAGTACGGCATCGGAGTGCGCGACGGCCTCTTCTGCGCCCACCCCCTGGTGCGGACCCTGCTGGGCGGCGAGCCCGGGGAGCCGGGCGAGTGCGGCGCCCCCGATGCCGCCCCGGGCGAGCGGAGCCGCTCGCTCAACGCCATCCGGGTCAGCTTCGGCGCGGGCACTCCTGATGAGCACGTCGAGCGGTTCGTACGGGCGGTGAAGGAGCTGGTGACCGACGGCGCGCAGTGGAACTACCGCACCGAGGACGGCCGCTGCGTTCCGGACCGCGGCGCTCCGGCGGTCTGACGTGTCCCAGCCCGGCTCCGCGCCACCCGCGTGGGACACGGTCGAGGCTCATCGCCGGGGCATGCGCCCGGCGGGGGCGGGCGGTGAGAGCCGTAAGCCCGGTGGAGGCCTCAGGGGCGAGCGGCGAGCGGCAGGCGGCTACGCGTCGAGCCCGATCGCGAAGGCGGCTTCGAGGTCGTGCTGCGAGTACGTACGGAAGGCGACGTGGGTGTCCGTGACCTCGACGCCGGGGATCTTGCTGATCCGGCCCGGGATGATGTCCGCGAGGTCGTCGTGCCGGGTCACCCGGACCATGGCCACCAAGTCGTACGTCCCGGTGACCGAGTAGACCTCGCTGACACTGTCCAGGGCGGCGATCGACTCGGCGATCTCCGGGATCCGGTCCACGCTGGTCTTGATGAGCACAATCGCGGTGATCACGGTTGGCCTTCTCCCTCGGTCGCCCTGGCTGCGCTGCTCACTCTAGCCCTCCCGTCTCCTACCACCACCCTCAACGGAAGGCGCTCCGCGCCACTGTCGACTCCCCCGGTAGCGGGCCCACGCGTAGAGGAAACCGAGACAGAAGCCGACGAGGTGGGCCAGATAAGCCACCCCCGGCTGGGTCGTCGCGGTCCGCGCGGCCATCCACTGGAGCACGAACCAGAAGATCAGCACCGCCCAGGCGGGGAAGCGCAGCGGCAGGAAGAACAAGAACGGGAAGAGGCTGGTGACCCGGGCCTTCGGGAAGAGATAGAGGAAGGCCCCCAGCACGCCCGAAATCGCTCCGGAGGCCCCGACCAGCGTCTGGACGGAGTCGGCGTGCGCGGCCGCGTATCCGCAGAGCGCGAGATAGCCGGCCACCAGATAGAAGAGCACGAACTCGAGCCGGCCCATCCGCTCCTCCGCCATCCCGCCGAAGACGAAGAGGAAGAGCATGTTGCCCAGCAGATGCAGCCAGCTGCCGTGGATGAAGAGGGCGGTCAGCGGCGTGAGCAGGGCGTGCGATGAGCCCCGCAGCAGCTCGCTCGGGATCACTCCCCAGCGCTCGAAGTAGCCGGTCTGCGCCGCCAGCAGGTCGGCGCCGGTGCCGTACCGGGGGTCGAGGCCGGAGACCGGTCCGATGACGAAGATCAGGCAGCACAGGCCGATCAGGCCGTACGTCACGATGGGCCCGGCAAGGGCCGCACGCACCGCCGCCTTCTTCGCCATGAGCGCCCTGCGGATCATGAACAGAGCATGTCGTAACCGGACCAAGCTGCCCAGAGTGCCTCGCCGTGCCGCCGTCGGCCGCCCGGCCCCCGCGCCACGTCGCCGCCAGGCCGTAGGGTTACGGAAGACACTCCCGCAGTCCGACGACGCACCGCGGCGGCAGCGCACGGGAATGCGGCACACGAGAAGAGGACGACGACACGATGGGCCTTCCCCAGCCGACGGCCGAGACCCGTTGGCGCTGCACCCTGTGCGGCAATCTCACGCGATTCGACGTGACCCGCTCGACCAAGGCCGTCGAGTACGTGCATCTCGACCTGGCCGGGGAGCCGAGGATCGAGGAGCGGGACGTGGTCAGTGAGACGATCGAATCGGTGCGGTGCCGCTGGTGCAACGCGGTGGACCAGATCGAGCTGGTGGACCGCCCGGGCGCAAGCGCCTAGAACGGAGCGGTGACAGGTGGTGGAGCGTAGCGACGGTGCCGGCGGGGCCGATGAGGCCGCAGGTACTGCTGAGGTGCTCGACCGCCCCCTGCCGGAAGGTGTCCGGCACCGGGTGATCGCACTCGTCGCGGACGCCTTCGGAAGCCTCACCATCACCGAACTCCCGGCTCAGCTGCGGCAGTACGCCCGTTTCACCCCGACCCGCAGGGCGAAGTTCGCCGGCAACGCCATGGCGGCGGCCCTGGAGAGCCACACCCTCTTCCGGCAGCGGATCGGCGAGCGGCTGCGCGAGGTGCAGCCCGAGCTCGCCGAGGCCCTGGAGGCGGGCTCGCCGCCCGCCGCCGCCGACCCACTGGACGTGGCCGCGGCGGCCTATGTGCTGCGCCCGGCCGGCTGGGTCAAGCTCGTCGCGGCCGCGGGCGAGGAGGCGCAGCGCGCGCAGGCCGAGCGGGCCGAGGAGGACACCAAGCGGGAGCTGCATCGGCTGCGCGAGGAGCTGGCCGAGGCGCGCGCGGACGCCCGCGCGGAGACCGACCGGATGCGTTCGGATTTCGAGGCCGCCCGCAGGGAGGCCGACCGGCTGCACCGGAAGCTGCGCAGCTCCGAGAGCGACGTACGGCGCGGCGAGGCCGCGCTGCGCAAGGCCGCGGCCGAGCTGGAGTCCGTACGGGACGCCGCCGCGGCGGAAAAGTCCGCCGCGGAGACCGAGGCGCGCCGGCTGAAGGCCCGGCTCTCGGAGACCGAGTCCGCGCTCGAGGCGAGCCGGCGGGCCGTGCGCGAGGGCCGCAGCGTCGAGGACATGCGGGTGCGGCTGCTGCTGGACACGGTGCTGGACGCGGCCCAGGGGCTGCGGCGCGAGCTGGCGCTGCCGCCCGCCTCGATGCACCCCGCGGACACCGTGGACGCCGTCGAGCCGGGCCGGATGACGCCCAAGGACATCGCGAGCCGGGCGCTTTCGGAGAGCGACCCGGCGCTGCTGGACCAACTGCTCGCGCTGCCCCAGGCCCATCTGGTGGTGGACGGCTACAACGTCACCAAGACCGGCTATCCGACCATGCCGCTGGAGAAGCAGCGACTGCGGCTGCTGGGCGGGCTCGCCGTGCTGGCAGCTCAGACGGGCGCCGAGATGACGTGTGTCTTCGACGGTGCGGAACTGGCGGCTCCGGTGCTGCTCGCACCACCGCGGGGAGTCCGGGTGCTGTTCAGCAAACCGGGGCAAACCGCCGATGAGTTGATCCGGCAGCTCGTACGGGCCGAGCCGCCCGGCCGTCCGGTCGTGGTGGTCTCCACCGACCGCGAGGTGGCCGATGGAGTGGCCCGCGCGGGGGCCCGCCCGGTTGCGTCCACTCTGTTGCTGAAGCGGCTTTCGCGCACCTGAGTAACTCCTGGGCTCAATGCCCGAATTGACGGAACGTAGCGTCAGGGGCTGGTCACTACCAGTGTGACGTGTGTAAAGAATGCATGCCGTAACAGAGTTTTTTCTCATCAGGATTTGAACCGATCACAAGAAGGTCACTAAGGTCTGGCCTCGAACCTCCGCGCGGTTGATCGTCCATCCGGGATGTCAGCGGAGGCACCGCCGAGTCCGCGGGTCGGCAGGCTTCAGGGGGAGCCGATGCGCGGAGCCGGGGTTTTGCAACCCCCCACTCACCCGGTAGGCGGCTGGAGGAAGAAGGAGCTCGCCCCCGTGGCGTCCCACCGTCGACCCAAGCAGCCGAGCCGCACCCGCGTGACCGTGCTCACCGCAACTGCCGCCGCCGCCGTCGCTCTCACGTCCCAGGCCGCGCAGGCCGACCCGAAGCCGACCAAAAAAGAGGTCAAGGCCAAGGTCGACAAGCTCTACGAAGAGGCCGAGGTCGCCACCGAGAAGTACAACGGGGCGAAGGAGAAGCAGGAGAAGCTCGAGAAGCAGGTCGGCGACCTCCAGGACAAGGTGGCGCGCGGCCAGGACGAGCTGAACGAGATGCGCAACGGCCTGGGTTCGATGGCCACCGCGCAGTACCGCAGCGGCGGCATCGACCCGTCCATGCAGCTGCTCCTCTCCTCCGACCCGGACACCTACCTCGACCGGGCCTCCACCCTCGACCAGCTGAGCACCAAGCAGGCCGACGGACTTCGCAAGATCGCCGACAAGCAGCGGACGCTCCAGCAGCAGCGGGAAGAGGCCAGCGACAAGCTGGCCGAGCTCGCCGACACCCGTGAAGCGCTGGGCGACAAGAAGAACGAGATCCAGGGCAAGCTCTCCAAGGCCCAGGGTCTTCTCAACACCCTGACGGCCAAGGAGCGCGCGGCGCTCGCGGAGGCCGAGGCGCGCGCCAACCGCGCCAACAGCCGTACGGACCTCGGCAGCGACGTGCCGGACTCGCAGCGCGCCGCCGCCGCACTCTCCGCCGCCAAGACCAAGATCGGCTCGCCCTACGTCTGGGGCGCCACGGGCCCGAGTTCGTTCGACTGCTCCGGTCTGACCTCGTGGGCGTACTCGCAGGCCGGCGTGCAGCTGGACCGCACCTCGCAGGCCCAGGCCAACAACGGCACGCGGATCAGCCAGGGCGAGCTCAAGCCGGGCGACTTGGTGCTGTTCTACAGCGACCTGCACCACATCGGTCTGTACGCGGGCAACGGCCAAATACTGCACGCGCCGAAGCCGGGTGCCAGCGTGCGCTTCGAGTCGATCAACAACATGCCCTTCGCGTTCGGCGTCCGCATCTGATTCCCGGATTCCACACCTCGGGCACACCGCCCATCCGGGGGAATTGCAACACCCACCGCTGACTCCACGCCCCGCCGGTGACCTGCGAACTGACGGCGGGGCGTCACTTTCCGCGCTCGGCAGAGCCTTTGGACGCTCCGGGGTCGCCCGGCTACTGTCTGCCGACGCAGCTCCCGGACACAGGTCCGCCCGCCCCGGGCGGCAGGGGCTGCACACAGCGGAAGGGAGTGCGGCCTCCAGTGGCGTCCCATCGCCGTCCCTCGCAGTCCGGCTTCGACCGGCCGGCTGCCGGGGTCACCGTTCTGTCGGCCGCGGTGGCCACCGCCGCCGCGCTCTCCGCCACCCCCGCGGGTGCCGATCCGCAGGACACGGCGGCCGATGTGAAGTTGAAGGTGGACCGGCTGTACGAGCAGGCCGAGAAGTCCACCGAGAAGTTCCACGCGGCCGACGAGCGCCGCGACCGGCTGCGCAAGCAGGTCGACCAGGTCCAGAACCGGGTGGCCCGCGGTCAGGAGCGGGTCAACCGGATGCGGGACGGCCTCGCCACACTCGCCGGCGCCCAGTACCGCTCCGGCGGGCTCGAACCGGCGCTCACGTTGATGCTCTCCGAGGATCCGGAGGCCTACCTCGAGCGGGCCTCCACACTCGACCGGATCGGCAGCCGCCAGACCGACCGGCTGCTGGCCCTCCAGAAGGCGCAGCGCTCCCTGCGGCAGCAGCGCGAGGAGGCCGCGGTGAAGCTCGCGGACCTCGAACGCAGCCGCGCCGAGGTCGTCCGCCAGAAGAGGGCGGTGGAGCACCGGCTCGCCACCGCGCGGCGGTTGCTCAACTCCCTCTCCCGCGAGCAGCGGGAGGCCTACGACCGGGCCTCGCGCACCGGCGACCGCTCGGACGCCTGGTTCGCGGGCCCCGAGGACCTCGGGCCCTCGTCCTCCCGCGCCGCGGCTGCGGTGGCGGCGGCACGGCGGGCCGTCGGATCCCCGTACGTCTGGGGCAAGGCCGGGCCCGACGGCTTCGACTGCTCGGGGCTGACCCAGTGGTCGTACGCCCAGGCGGGGGTGGCGATCCCGCGGACCTCGCAGGCGCAGCGGAACGCCGGGCGGCAGGTGCCGCTGGGTCAGGCGCGGCCCGGGGATCTGGTCACCTATCGCGGGGACGCCAGCCACGTCGGCATGTACGTGGGCAACGGCCAGGTCGTGCACGCGCCCTACCCCGGTGCGCAGGTGCGCTACGACCCGGTCGGCATGATCCCGGGCGCCACGGTCACCCGGGTCTGACCGCGTCCCCTCCCCGTCGCCTCCCCTCCCCGTCGCGCCGCTGCGCTCATCACGCGCCCGCGCCCGTCCTCCGTCCTGCTGCTCTGTGCGGCCCCTGCCGTCCCATCCCCTCCCGCCCGGGGCCATCGCTCTCGGCCCGGCCCGCCCCTCGGCCCGGTCTGTCTCTCGGCCCGGTCCGCCCGGCGCCGTACGATCGGCGGCGTGGCAGGCCGGCGGAGCGGGGCGAGACGGCGGGGCGCGCTGTGTGCGGCGCTGCTCCTCGCGCTGCCGCCCGCTCTGGCCGGGTGCGGCGGGGCCGCGGGTTCCGATGACACTGCCACGCGAGCCATCGAGCGGATGCTGGACCGCCGGGCCGACGCGCTGCTGGACCGGGACGCCGACGGCTTCCTCGCCGCCGCCGACCCCCGCGCCACCGGCTACCGCGCCGAACAGCGCCGGGTGTTCAGCAACCTCGAGGACGTACCGCTGAAGGACTGGCAGTACCGGCTGACCGGCACCGGCGGCTTCGAGCCGGCCCGGGGCGAGGGTCGGCGGATCGCCGCGGAGGTCCGGCTGAGCTACCGCCTCGAGGGGTACGACACGGCCCCCGTGACCGCGATGCAGCGGCTGACCCTCACCGAGCGGGACGGGCGCTGGTACGTCGCGGCGGAGAACGCCGGGCCGGGCGGCCATGGGTCCGGTGCCCGGCAGCTGTGGGACCAGGGGAAGGTCACGGTCGCCCGTGGAAGCCACAGCCTGGTCCTGGGAGCCGGCCAGGAGGCCCGGCGGCTGCGGGCGATCGCACGGACCGCGGACCGTACCGTACCGGCCGTGGACGACGCCTGGCGGGGCCGCTGGGCCCACCGGGTGGTCGTCCTTGTGCCCGAGTCCCTCGACGCCATGGGCGAGCTGCTGGGGGCGCCCGGGGACGGGTACCGGGGGATAGCGGCGGTGACCACGGGCGAGGCCGGCGGGGCGGGGAGCGCGCCCGCGGACCGGGTGATCGTCAACCCGGACGCGTACGCCCTGCTCGGCGAGTTCGGGCAGCAGGTGATCCTGACGCACGAGACGGCGCATGTGGCGACCCGGGCGAACACCTCGGGTGCCACCCCGCTGTGGCTGTCCGAGGGTTTCGCCGACTGGGCCGGCTACCGCGGTACGGACCGTGCGCCCCAGGAGATCGCCCCCGAGCTCACCCGCGAGGTCACGGCAGGACAGCGGCCCCGGCAGCTGCCCAGGAACGACGACTTCGGTTTCGCCGGGGAGGGCGGCCGGCTGGCGGCGGCGTACGAGGGAAGCTGGCTGGCCTGCCGGATGATCGCGGACCGCTGGGGCGAGGACAGGCTCAGGGAGTTCTACCGGGCGGCTGCCGAGGGCGAGAAGCGCCAGGGAGCCGTCGACCGGGCGCTGCGCGAGGTGCTGGGCGTCGGCCTGGACGATTTCACGGCGCGGTGGCGCGGCTATGTCACCGCACAGTTGGGCTGAGGCGGGAGGCCGGTGTCGACGGCCTCCGCGGCCGGTCTCCCGTGCGCAGTATTTCGCAGCGGATCTGGCGAGCCGGGCGCCAAGTCATCGCCGTCGTGGGGGGGGTTCCGGGGCCGGGCGTCAGCGGGGCAGCGGTTCGGAGGCCTGGCCGGGGACGTGACCGGAGGCGCTGTGCCCCACGGCCGCCGAGCGCAGCCCGGGTTCGGTGACCGTCTGACGCCACAGACGCCGGCAGCACACCACGGTAGCGGCGACCAGCAGGCCGTTGCGCAGCGCCAGCAGGGCGATGCCCAGCGGATCACTGGCCACCACGTGCGAGAACCAGATCGGGAACTCCAGCAGCGTGGTGGTCGTGGCGGCCAGCACCAGCACCGCCGGAAGCCCTTGGCGGCTGCCCCGCAGCGACAGGCAGACCGCGGCGAGACCGACCAGCCAGATCATGTACTGCGGGCTGATCACGCGGCTGGTGGTGGTGAACAGCAGCACAGCCGCGAACGCCCCGTCGCACGCGGTGTTCGGCGTGAACTCCACCGCCCGCAGCCGCCACAGCAGCATCCAGCCGAAAGCGAGCACGGTCAGACCGAGCGCGCCCCGGCTCACTTCGGTGACGTACGGGCCGAGGAACTCCACCGAGCCGTAGTTGAGCAGCACCCGGCCGTCCCAGCCGAAGTGCCGGGCCACATGGAAGACCAGCGAGCCCAGGGACTCGACCTCCGTACCCCGGTCCCGCTGGAAGCCGAGGAAGGCGAACGCCCCCGGCATCGCGGAGGCGAAGAGGAGTGCGAGTACAGCCGTGGTCACGGCGGCGGCCGTCCAGCACGCGCGCGTGGGCCGGCCGCGCGGGGTGGCCGCCAGGAGCAGTAGAGGCCAGACCTTGAGGAGCGCGCCGAACGCGGCGAGCGCCCCCGCCGCGCGCGGGTGGCGCCGTAAGACCAGCAGCGCGGCGACGGCCACGCCCGTCACCATCACGTCATAGCGGGCGTACGCGGTCGGGCCCAGCAACGGCACCCCGGCCACCCACACCCAGGCGCCGGTGAGCTGCCGCCCGGGGGACCGGCCCGCCCGCAGCAGCAGAACGAGGACCGCGGCGTCGGCCAGCCAGGCCAGTACGAAGAAGGCCGGAGCGTAGTCGAGGAAGGGGAGCAGACCGGGGGAGAGGACGGCCAGGGCGGCCGCGGGCGGGTACTGCCAGGTCACGTCGTCGAGCGGGAAGGAGCCGGTCCGCAGTACCTCGAACCAGCCCTGGTAGATCACCGAGATGTCACCGGTGACGTCCGGGCCGGGCAGCAGCAGCACCTTGAACACCCACAGCAGCAGGACGGCGCGGGTCACTGCCCAGACCGTCACCGGGCGGGCGGGGAAAACCCGTCGAACGCCGCTGCGCCTACGGATGTTGGCGTCTGCCATGGTCGCCTCGTCCCGTTCTGTGGTGTTCCGCGATGCTCGGTGCATCATGCCGGGGACGGACGGGCCTCAGCCACGAGGCGCGGGCGGGAAGAGCGAAGGAACCGGCAGCCGGAAGGCGGGGCGGGCCCGGCCCGTGGACCACCGTCCGGACCGGCTACTGTCGGCAGGCGATGGACAAGACCCTGATCGTGACCAACGACTTCCCGCCCCGCCCAGGCGGCATCCAGGCCTTCCTGCACAGCATGGCGCTGCGGCTGGACCCCTCGGAGGTGGTCGTCTACGCCTCGACCTGGAAGCGCACCAGGGAAGGCGTGGAGGCCACCGCTCGCTTCGATGCCGCACAGCCGTTCACAGTGGTACGCGACCGCACGACGATGCTGCTGCCCACCCCACGGGTGACCCGTCGAGCGGCGGGCCTGCTGCGCGAGCACGGCTGCTCCTCGGTGTGGTTCGGGGCCGCGGCTCCCCTCGGGCTGATGGCGCCCGCCCTGCGCAGGGCGGGGGCGCGGCGGCTGGTCGCCACGGCGCACGGACACGAGGCGGGGTGGGCGCAGCTGCCGGCCGCCCGGCAGCTGCTGCGGCGGATCGGCGAGGGCACCGACACGATCACCTATCTCGGCGAGTACACCCGCTCGAGAATCGCCGCCGCACTCACCCCGCAGGCCGCCGCGCGGATGGTCCAACTGCCGCCCGGCGTCGACGAGAAGACTTTCCACCCGGGGTCCGGCGGCGATGAGGTCCGGGCCAGGCTCGGGCTGTCCGACCGCCCCGTCGTCGTGTGCGTATCCCGGCTCGTACCGCGCAAGGGTCAGGACACCCTGATCCTGGCCATGCCGCGGATCCTGGCGGCGGTACCGGATGCCGTCCTGCTGATCGTTGGCGGAGGTCCGTACCGCAAGGAGCTGGAGAAGCTGGCGGCCGGGACGGGCGTGGCCGACTCCGTACGCTTCACCGGCGCGGTTCCCTGGGAGGAGCTGCCCGCGCACTACGGCGCGGGAGACGTCTTCGCGATGCCCTGCCGCACGCGCCGCGGCGGCCTCGACGTCGAAGGCCTGGGCATCGTCTATCTGGAGGCCTCGGCCACCGGTCTGCCGGTCGTCGCGGGGGACTCGGGCGGCGCGCCGGACGCGGTGCTCGACGGGGAGACGGGCTGGGTGGTGCGCGGAGGTTCCGCCGAGGACGCGGCCGAGCGGATCGTCACGCTGCTCGAAGACCCGGAACTGCGCCACCGCATGGGCGAGCGGGGCAGGGTCTGGGTCGAGGAGCGCTGGCGCTGGGACCTGCTCGCGGAGCGCCTCCAGGACCTCCTGTGATCCGCTGATCGGGCGAGGGGCGAGGAGCGAGGGGCGACGGGCGGCTGCGCGGGGTGCACGGCTGCGCGCAGCGGCATTCCTGCGCAGCCGGCTGAAGCGAGCCGGGGCCCTGCGACGCGCCGCACTCGCCCGTCACCGCTGCTCGCGGACGGCGCTGCTGCCGAACGGGACCTCGCGCGCGTGCGTGCCGAGTACGGGCAGCATCTCCTGATCACACCGACCATGCGGACCATGCGGACCGGACCACAGGACCACACGGACCACACGGACCACACGGACTGCACGGACCGAAACGCGGACCACCCGGTCCGCGCGGGACGCGCAGACCGGGTGGTCCGGTGGCTCGGATCTGAAGGCCGTTTATCAGCCGTGGTAGAGCGACTCGACCTCGCTCGCGAAGTCCTTCGCCACCACATTGCGCTTGAGCTTCAGCGACGGCGTGAGGTGCCCGGACTCCTCCGTGAACTGAGCAGGCAGAATACGGAACTTGCGTACCGACTCCGCCTTCGACACGGCGGCGTTGCCGTCCTCCACCGCCTGCTGGACCGCGGCCAGCAGGTCGGGGTCCTCGCGCAGTTCGGCGGCCAGGGACCCGGCCGGCTTGCCGTGGTCCTCCGCCCAGCGCGGCAGGAACTCCTCGTCCAGGGTGATCAGCGCGCCCACGAACGGCCGTCCGTCCCCGACCACCATGCACTCGCCGATCAGCGCGTGCGCCCGGATCCGGTCCTCGATCACTGCCGGGGCGACGTTCTTGCCGCCCGCGGTGACGATGATCTCCTTCTTCCGGCCGGTGATCGCCAGGTAGCCGTCCTCGTCGAGGGTTCCGATGTCACCGGTGTGGAACCAGCCGTCGGACAGCGCCTCGGCGGTCGCGGTCTCGTTGTTCCAGTAGCCCGAGAACAGGTGCTCGCCGTGCAGCAGCACCTCGCCGTCGTCGGCGATCCGCACCACCGAGCCCGGCAGCGGCTGTCCGACCGTGCCGATCTTCTGCCGGTCCCACGGGTTGAAGGTGGTCGCCGCGCACGACTCGGTGAGGCCGTAGCCCTCCAGCACCGTGAAGCCGATGCCGCGGTAGAAGTGGCCCAGCCGCTCGCCGAGTGCCGCGCCGCCGGAGATCGCGTACTCGCCGCGCCCGCCCAGCACCGCCCGCAGCTTGCTGAAGACGAGCCGGTCGAAGACCTTGTGCTTGAACTTCAGGCTCAGCGACGGACCGGACGGGGTGCCCAGCGCGCGGCTGTACTCGATGGCGGTGTCGGCGGCCTTGTCGAAGATCTTGCCCTTGCCGTCCGCCTGCGCCTTGGCCCGCGCCGAGTTGTAGATCTTCTCGAAGACACGCGGAACGCCCAGCACCATCGTCGGCCGGAAGGAGGCGAGTTCACCGGTGAGGTTCTTGATGTCCGCCACGTGCCCGAGCTTGATCGGCGCGAGGACACAGGCGATCTCCACGAGCCGTCCGAAGACGTGCGCGACCGGGAGGAAGAGCAGCACGGAGGAATCGCCGGTACGGAAGAGCGGGCGCAGCCGCTCGACCACATTGCCGCACTCGGCGAAGAAGTTGCGGTGGGTCAGCACACAGCCCTTGGGACGGCCGGTGGTGCCCGAGGTGTAGACGATCGTCGCGGGGGAGTCGGCGTTCGCGAGGGCGCTGCGCTCGTCGACCTCGGCGTCGGAGATCTCCGCGCCCTTGGTGCGCAGTTGCTCGACGGCGTCGCGCTCGATCTGCCAGACGTTCTTCAGACCGGGCAGCCGGTCACGTACGGACTCGACCGCGGCCTCGTGGACATCGCTCTCGACGATTGCGCCGACAGCGCCCGAGTCGCCGAGGATCCAGGCGACCTGCTCGGGCGAACTGGTCTCGTACACCGGCACGGTGACCCCGCCCGCCGCCCACACGGCGAAGTCGAGCAGCGTCCACTCGTAGCGAGTTCTGGACATCAGACCGACCCGGTCGCCCGGCTGCACCCCGGCAGCGATCAGGCCCTTGCCGACGGCCCGCACCTCGGCGAGGAAGCCGGTCGCGGTGACATCCTCCCACTGGCCGTTCCGCTTGCGGGCGATGACCGGCACGTCGGGATGCTGCGCGGCATTGCGGCGGATCAGATCCGTCAGATTGCCGTCCGCGGGGACCTCGTACAGGGCCGGAAGGCTGAACTCGCGCAAGACTGCTGCTCCTCGTCGGACGCTGGCGCCGCTACGTCGTGCACCGGCGTGCTGCGTCGGCTGCGGTCCATGATCAGGCTGCGGGGGGGTGGACTGCCCGGACGTTACCCATCGGTACTGCGTTCCCGATAGGGGATTGGGTCAGATGTTTCATGCGTCACACAAGCATGGGGGACTGCTTTGCGCAGAGTATTCCAACCCTCGGGTGACCCGGAAGTAACCGCAGGTGAGGGCGGGCTCCCGGGCAGTCGGCGCGCGGCGTAATGTCATGAGACATGCGAGTCCATGTAGTGAGCGATGTGCACGGCAACAGCCGGGACCTCGCCCGGGCCGGGGACGGTGCCGACGCCCTGATCTGCCTCGGTGACCTGGTGCTCTTCCTTGACTATGACGACCACTCGCGCGGTATTTTCCCCGATCTCTTCGGGGTCGAGAACGCCGACCGCATCGTCGAACTGCGCACCGCCCGGCGCTTCGAGGAGGCTCGCGAGTTCGGCGCCCGGCTGTGGAACGGCCTCGATCGCGCAGCCGCCATCGAGGCCGCGGTCCGCAAGCAGTACGCCGAACTTTTCGCCGCATTCCCCCGGCCGACGTACGCCACCTACGGCAATGTCGACATCCCACACTTGTGGCCCGAATACGCCCAGCCGGGTACCACCGTGCTCGACGCGCAGCGGGTCGAGATCGGCGGCCGCGTCTTCGGCTTCGTCGGCGGAGGTCTGCGCAGTCCGATGCGCACCCCGTACGAGATCGACGACGAGGAGTACGCCGCGAAGATCGCCGCGATCGGCGAGGTGGACGTGCTCTGTTCGCACATCCCGCCCGAGGTGCCCGAGCTCTGCTACGACACCGTCGCCCGCCGCTTCGAGCGCGGCAGCCCCGCGCTGCTGGAAGCGATCCGAGCCACCCGTCCGCGGCACGCCCTCTTCGGCCATGTCCATCAGCCGCAGGCCCACCGGATGCGGATCGGGGCGACCGAGTGCATCAACGTCGGACACTTCGCGGCCACCGGGCGGCCGTACGCTCTGGAGTGGTGAAGGGTGAAGGCGAGTCGTGCGTGCCGCCGAGCCGGTGAGCCGTTTCGCGGCGGACACCGGCCGGGGCGGGTACGGGCCGGGTGCCGGCCCTCCGACCTGCGCGCGGTAGCCTTCACCGGCAGGCGAACAGGCCGCGGATCGGACCGTAGTGGGACCGTAGTGGAGGAGCCACCGCGATGGCGGAACACACCAGCTCGAGCATCACGATCGACGCGGCACCGTCCGAGGTCATGGCGGTGATCGCCGACTTCGACCGCTACCCGGAGTGGACCGGCGAGGTCAAGGAGGCCGAGGTTCTGGCCAAGGATGCGCAAGGGCGGGCCGAGCAGGTCCGGCTGGTGCTCGACGCCGGCGCGATCAAGGACGACCACACCCTCGCCTACACCTGGACCGGCGCGAACGTGGTGAGCTGGTCGCTGGTCAAGTCCCAGATGCTGCGTGCCCTGGACGGCTCGTACAGCCTGACGCCCGTGGCGGGCGGTGCGAGCACCGAGGTCACCTACCAGCTGACGGTCGACGTCAAGATCCCCATGCTGGGGATGATCAAGCGCAAGGCCGAGAAGGTCATCATCGACCGCGCGCTGGCGGGCCTGAAGAAGCGAGTCGAGAGCGGGGCTCAGGCCTGAGCGCGCGTACGGTCCTGGTCACCGGAGCGGGTGGCGCCGGTCGTACCACCGTCGCCGCAGCGACCGCTCTCGCCGGCGCCTTGCGCGGCCGCCGCACTCTGCTCCTCACCACCGACCGCTCCGGCACGCTGGAAACCCTTCTCGGGGGCTCCGCCTTGCGGCCGGGGGAGCCTGGGGCGCACGAGTCGTCCGGGGGGCAAGCCGCCGGCTACGGCGGGCGCTCCCAGGCGTCTTCGGCCGCCGGGCAGCCCTGGACCCGACCGTTCCGCGCCGCGCCGAACCTGTGGGCCGCCCGTATCGATTCCGCGGAACACTTCCGCATCGCGCTGCTCACTCTTCAGGAGCGCAGCTCAGCCGCCCTCGACCTGCTCGGCGCCCGTCCCCTCGACAGGGACGAGATCACGGAGCTGCCGGGTGCCCCGCAACTCGCGCTGCTGCACGCGCTGAAGGCTCTGCACGACCTCCCGACGGAAGACACCGACGGGAGGGGATCTGCGGCCGGAGGCGGGGCGGGGACAGCCCGCGTCCCGCAGCCTGGCGTGCCCTCCGTACCCGTACCCGTACCCGTCGTGGATCGGCCGGAGGGCGCCGCATCGCATGCCGCTCGCAGCGGCCGTACCGTGCCCGGTGGTGAGGCCGCCGAGGGAAGTTCCGGTGGTTCGTCGGTGGGGCAAGAGGGTCCGATCCGGCCTGCGGAGGGGATCGCTCCCGCGGGACGTGGCGCGGGGTCGGTGTCGCAGCCGAGGGCGCCGCGGGGCGGGGACGCGGTGCCCGGGGGCGAGTTCGCCGGGACGAGCCCCGGTGGCCCGCGGGCCGGGGCCAGTCCCGGTGGTCCGCAAGGGGACGCCGCCCGCGCCGCCGGAGCGGCCGTTCCTGCCGGAGACCGGAGCGGGCGCGGGCGCGCCGCCGGCACCGCACCCGGAGACGTAACCGCCGGTGTGGACCCCGGTTCGCCGCGGGAGCGCACCGCCGACGCGCCCGGCAGCACCGCTGAGGCCGAAGCTCAACCCTCCACCTGGGATCTGGTGGTCATCGACATGCCGCCGACGCCGGAGACGCTGGCGGTGCTCGCGCTTCCCGGGCAGTTGCGGCGCTACCTGCGGCGGCTGCTGCCGACAGAGCGGCAGGCGGCCCGCGCGCTGCGCCCGATGCTCGCCCAACTCGCCGGGGTGCCCATGCCGACGGAGTGGCTCTACGACACCGCGGCCCGCTGCGAGCGCGAACTCGCCGTCGCACAGGCCGTGATCGAGTCGCCCGCGACGAGCGTCCGTATCGTCATCGAACCCGGCCCGGCCGGCGCCGAGGCACTGCGTACCGCCCGCGCCGGGCTCGCCCTGTACGGCCTGCGCGCGGACGCCGTCGTCGCCAACCGGCTGCTGCCCACCGGCTCGGCCGACCCCTGGCTCGCCGCCCTGTCCGGGCAGCAGCAGACCGCGTTGAAGGCGCTGTACACGGACGTCGTCACCGGCACCACGCTCTGTGAGCTGCCGCATCTCGGCCGCGATCCGGACGGGCCGGACGACCTGGCGGAGCTGGTCGGGGCGGCCGTCTCGGCGACCTTCGGAGGCGGGCACGGCACGGCCGGACCCGTCGAGCACATCGGACCGGTCGACCAGGCAGGACCGGTCGAGCACACGGGACCGGTCGAGCACGGGGGTGCGGTCGAGCGCCCGGGACTCGTCGAGGGCGCGGGACTCGCCGACGGGCTGGAGCAGCCTGTCGGCCTCTTCCCCGACACCCGGACCGACGGCTCCGGCTCCGCTCACGGCGCCCGGCCCGCCGGCCCCGGCCCCCGTCACGACTCCTGGCCCGTCGAGGACCGGCTCGACGACGAGGGTGTGCTCATCTGGCGACTGCCGCTGCCCGGTGCCGAGCGCGGGGAGCTCGATCTCATCCGGCGCGGCGACGAACTCGTCCTCACCGTCGGCCCATTCTGCCGTATCGTGCCGCTGCCGTCCGCGCTGCGCCGCTGTTCCGTCTCCGGCGCGGGTCTGGCGGACGGCGAACTGAAGATCCGCTTCACCCCCGACGCCACCCAGTGGCCGCGTACGTCACCCGCGCCGGGCTGAGCACCGGAGTCGCCTCCGGGCGGCTCCGCGGCGTACCCCTATTCGGGTAACGTCGAAGTACTTCCGAAGTTCTCCCGCAGGAGCCCGCCATGAGCGACGCCACCGAGCGCCCCGCAGCCGACACCGCCGATGCCGACGCCTGGGCCAAGGCCTGCGCCGAGGACCTGGCCGCAGAGCGGGCCCGCCGCAGCGCGCAGACCGGAACGACACCCGGCAGTGCCGCCGAGGAGCTGCGCAAGCTGGCCGACGCCGTCGCCGACAAGCTCTCCTCGATCCAGACCCCGCTCTCCGGCACCGCCGCCGCGGGAGCCGTACAGCAGCTGATCGCCCAGGCGAAGGCCGCCGTCGAGCCGGTCGTCGAGCGCAATCCCGAGGTCTTCGATCACCTCGCCGCCGCCGGGTCCGAGCTGCTGGCCGCCTACCGGGCCGCCGTCGAGGGTCAGGAGCGCCGCTGGACTCGGGGCGAGGGCGGTCCCGAGGGCCCCGACGGCCCCTCCGGTACCGAGCGCATCGACCTCGACTGATCGTCCCGTCATCGCCCGAGCCGCCCTCCGGTACGGGGTACGGTTGGTCACGGCGGGGATCGACCGGAATAACTGAGGGACACATGGGACTCACCATCGGCGTCGACATCGGCGGCACGAAGATCGCAGCTGGCGTGGTCGACGAAGAGGGCTCGATTCTCGAGACGAGCAAGGTACCCACTCCGCCCACGCCCGAAGGGGTCGTCGACGCCATCGCGGAGGCGGTACGCAAGGTCAGCACGGGCCACCAGGTCGAGGCGGTCGGCATCGGCGCGGCGGGCTACGTGGACGACAAGCGGGCCACCGTACTCTTCGCCCCCAACATCAACTGGCGTCACGAGGCGCTCAAGGACAAGGTCGAGCAGCGCGTGGGGCTGCCGGTCGTCGTCGAGAACGACGCCAACGCGGCCGCCTGGGGCGAGTACCGCTTCGGCGCCGGGCAGGGCCACGAGGACGTCATCTGCATCACCCTCGGCACCGGGCTCGGCGGCGGCATCATCATCGGCAACAAGCTGCGCCGCGGCCGTTTCGGCGTGGCAGGCGAGTTCGGCCACATCCGGGTCGTCCCCGACGGTCTGCTGTGCGGCTGCGGCAGCCAGGGCTGCTGGGAGCAGTACGCCTCCGGCCGCGCCCTGGTCCGCTACGCCAAGCAGCGTGCCGTGGCCACCCCCGAGAACGCCACGATCCTGCTCGGCCTCGGCGACGGCACCCCCGACTCGATCGAGGGCAAGCACGTCAGTGAGGCCGCCCGGCAGGGCGACCCGGTCGCCATCGACTCGTTCCGGGAGCTGGCCCGCTGGGCGGGCGCCGGCCTCGCCGACCTCGCGTCGCTGTTCGACCCCTCGGCGTTCATCGTCGGCGGCGGGGTCTCCGACGAGGGCGACCTCGTCCTCGACCCGATCCGCAAGTCCTTCCGCCGCTGGCTGGTGGGCGGTCAGTACCGGCCGCACGCCCAGGTCCTCGCCGCCCAGCTCGGCGGCGAGGCCGGACTGGTCGGCGCCGCGGACCTGGCCCGCCAGGGCTGACCGTACGAAGCCGAACGTACGAAGCAGACAGCACGAAGGGGGACGGGGCGATGCCGGCGGAGCTACCCGAATCCCGCACCGAGCCTGACGGTTCGGCCGTGGTCCGCCTGCTCAGCTACAACATCCGTTCCATGCGCGACGATCGGGCGGCGCTCGCCCGGGTGATCCGGGCCTGCGCCCCCGATCTCGTGTGCATCCAGGAGGCGCCGCGGTTCTTCCGCTGGCGCAAGGCCGCGGCGTGGCTGGCCCGCGAGTCCGGCCTGGTGTACGTCACGGGCGGTGCGACCGCCTCGGGGCCGATGATCCTGGCCTCGCTGCGGGCTCATGTGGAGCGGACGGAGGACATCCTGCTGCCCCGCACCCCCGGTCTCCACCAGCGCGGCTTCGCGACCGCCGTCGTACGGATCGGGGGCGCCCGGCTCAGCGTCCTCAGCTGCCATCTGAGCATGCAGGCCGCGGAGCGCTACGCACAGGGCGGGCTGCTCCTCGACCGCCTCACCGCGGATGACACCCCGCACGCCGTGGTCGCGGGCGACCTCAACGACCGGCCCAACGGTCGCACGTTCCGCAGGATCGCCGCCGAACTGCAGGATGGCTGGGCCACCAAGCCCTGGGGCGGCGAGCACACCACCCGGCCCGGCGACCCTCTCCAGCGCATCGACGCCGTCTTCGCCACGCACGGCGTCGAAGTCCTCGGCTGCGGTGTCCCACTCCCGGCGACCGGCGGAGAGGACCCCCACGGGCTGCCCGGCATCACCGCATCCGACCTGAGGACGGCCACGGACCACCTACCGGTCCTCGCCGCCCTCAGAGTTCCGGCGGTTCCCGCAGCTCCCGAGGCCTAGAGCCGTACCCCGGCCCCAGGCCTCAGCACTCCGGCGTCAGACGACCGCGCCTCGGCCGGGATCGTCGTCCTCGTCGTCATCGTCCCTCATCCGGATGACCAGGGTGGCGAAGCCGCCGAGGAAACCGCCGATGCCGAGAGTGGCGATCCACCAGGTCATCTCCCACTGCAGCAGCACCGTGAGCAGAAGCAGCAGCGGGCCGCCGAGAACCGCGAGCCAGGCGAACTTGGCCGTGGTGTCGGCCGACGGAAGGGGCGGCGGCTCCGGGGGTACGAAGTGCCCCTCGTCGGGGTCGTCCTCCGATGCCGCGGGCGAATTCCAGTCGCGGGGGCCGGCACCGGGGGAGTAGACCGTGATGCTCGAGCCGAGAGGGCGGCCGGTGGGGCTCGCGGTGCTCGCGGGGTCCGAGGCGGGCGCCTCCGGCTCCTCCGGGACGTCGTCGCCTTCCCCGTTCACCGCCTTGCCCGCGCCCTTGCCGCCGTCCGCGTCCTCGTCGTTCTCGTCGTTCTCGTCGTTGTTCTCGACCCGGTCGTCGTCCCGGTCCTTGTTCGAGAGCGGGTCAGGGTCCGCGGGCTCGTCGCCGTATCCGGCCACGATGGCCGCCCATACGGCGTCCTCGTCGACCGGGTCGCGTCCGTCCTCCGGACCTGCTCCGGTGTTGCGCTCAGCCACCGCTCGCCGTCTCCTTCTCCTTGCCTGCGCCCGGGGCGAGCCGCCCGATGAAGTCGTAGGAGTCCTGGAAGATCCGCTCGGCGTCGTGGTCGAGCGTCGCCACGTGGTAGCTGCGCTCCAGCAGCGTCTCGGTGACATCCGTCGAGGAGATCCGGCTCAGGATGCGGGCCGAGTCTGCGGCCGGTACGACATGGTCCTGCGGGCTGTGCAGCAGCAGCACCGGCTGGGTGACCTGCGGCAGCTCGGAGTCGACCAGCCGGAAGAACTGGCGGAGGGAGTGCGCCGCGTGCAGCGGTACGCGGTCGTAGCCGACCTCCGCGCCGCCCTCCAGGGCGATGTCGTCCGCCACCCCCTTCGTCGAACGCGCCAGGTGCCGCACGACCGGCAGCGCGTGCGCCATCAGACCGTGCACCTTGTTGGCCGGGTTGACGATCACGACGCCGCTGACGGCGTCGCCGTGCTTGGCGGCCAGCCGCAGCGTCAGCGCCCCGCCCATCGACAGCCCGAAGACGAACACCTGGCTGCACCGCTCGGCGAGGACCCGCAGCTCGCGGTCCACCTCGGCGTACCAGTCCTGCCAGCCGGTGAGCTGCATGTCCTGCCAGCGGGTGCCGTGTCCTGGCAGCAGTGGCAGGGAAACGGTCAGCCCGCGCTCGGCCAGGAAGTCGGCCCAGGGGCGCAGCGACTGCGGGGATCCGGTGAAGCCGTGGCAGAGGAGAACGCCGACCGGTCCGCCCTCATGGCGGAACGGCTCGGCTCCCGGGAGGACCGGCACCAGAATCTCCTGTTCGTCGTGGGTTCGTCATGGATCACAGTGTGGCTTCACCGTACGCGACGGGACCGACACCGGGTAGGTCCGAGGGCGGCCTCGGAGCCGTACTCGCGCCGCCGCGGGTTAAGGTCTCTCCGTCGCATACAGGAGGTCCTCGGTTGCTTTACGGCGCAATGAAGCTGTCCATCGGAGGGACGCTGAAGCTTGCCTTCCGTCCCTGGGTGGAGGGGCTGGAGAACATCCCGGTCGGGGGTCCCGCGATCCTGGCGAGCAATCACCTGTCCTTCTCGGACTCCTTCTTCCTGCCCGCGGTGCTCGACCGCAAGGTCACGTTCATCGCGAAATCGGAGTACTTCACCTCGCCCGGGGTGAAGGGCAAGCTCACCGCGGCCTTCTTCAAGGGCGTCGGCCAACTGCCGGTGGACCGCTCCGGCGGGCGCGGCGCCGGCGAGGCCGCCATCAAGAGCGGGATCGGCGTGCTGGAGCGCGGCGAGCTCTTCGGCATCTACCCGGAGGGCACGCGGTCGCCCGACGGACGGCTCTACCGCGGCAAGCCGGGCGGCCTCGCGCGCGTGGCGCTCGCCACCGGCGCCCCGGTCATCCCGGTCGCGATGATCGACACCGAGAAGGTCCAGCCGCCCGGCAAGGTGGTGCCGAAGATGATCCGGCCGGGCATCCGTATCGGCAAGCCGCTGGACTTCAGCCGCTACACGGGCATGGACGGCGACCGTTTCATCCTGCGTTCGGTGACCGACGAGGTCATGTACGAGATCATGAAGCTGTCCGGTCAGGAGTACGTCGACATCTACGCGACGGCCGCCAAGCGGCAGATCGCGGAGGCGGCCAAGCATCTCGCGGAGCTCGAGAAGGCCGCCAGGGCCGAGAGGGCCGAAGCGGAAAGGGCCGAGAAGGCCGACAGGGACGACAGGCAGCAGAAGACAGCCGGGGCGTAGCCGCGCCGGACCGGGGGTGGGGGAGATGGCGCTGCAGAAGCGCGACACGGCTCTGCGGATGTCGGTGGAGCTGCCGCTGTGGCGGGCGCTGACCGGCTACCGGATTCTGACGCTCTGCTACGCGCTCGGGCTCTTCGCCATCGCCTACGGCAAGTACGCCCACCCGCTCGGCGCCGCCGCCTACATGGCCGTGCTGACCGGATGGATGTGCCTGACCTGGCGCAGGGTGACTTCCCCCGAGCGCTGCACCATGGGCTTCCTGGCCGTCGATCTGACCATCGCGCTGACGGGCATATTGCTCACCCCCGTCGTCGACACGCATGCCCGGGTCGTCGGCGGAGGCCCCACCCTGCCGTCCATCTGGACGGCCGGAGCCGTGCTCGGCTTCGCGATCAAGGGCGGCTGGCGCTGGGCGGCCGTGGCCTCCACACCGGTCGCTGTCGCCAACGTCCTCGAGCGCGGCAGCTTCGCCCGGGACACCGTCCACAACGTTCTGCTCGTGTGGGTGGCGAGCGTCGCGATCGGCTATGTCGTCGAGGTGGCCCGCGCCAGTGAGCGGACCCTTGCCCGCGCTCTCCAGATCGACGCCGCCACCCGCGAGCGGGAGCGGCTGGCCCGGGACATCCACGACAGCGTGCTCCAGGTGCTCGCCATGGTGCAGCGCCGCGGTGCCGAGATCGGCGGCGAGGCGGCCGAGCTGGGCCGGATGGCGGGAGAGCAGGAGGTCGCGCTGCGCACGTTGGTCGCCGGCGGACTGATCCCCGCGGCCCGCACCGCATCCCCGCCCGCGGCAGGGGACGAACCCGCGGCCGTACCGGACGCGGGGCACGCGCACGCGCGCGTGGCGGAGGACGGCGAGGGGAGCTGTGGAGATCACTGCGATCTGCGGGCGCTCCTCGCCCCGTACGCCGGGGCGAGGGTGTCCTTCGCCGAGCCGGGGGCGCCGGTGTCCCTGGAGGCCGCGGCGGCAGCGGAGTTGGCGGCAGCTGTCGGTGCCGCGCTGGACAATGTGCGTCGGCACGCGGGCGCGGACGCGCAGGCGTGGATCCTGGTGGAGGACGAGCCCGACGCGGTGATCGTGACCGTACGGGACGACGGCCCGGGCATCCCGGAAGGCCGGCTGGCGGACGCCGAGCGCGAGGGCCGGCTGGGCGTTGCGCTGTCGATCCGCAGCAGGCTGCGGGAACTGGGCGGCAGCGCAGAGCTGCTGTCGGTCCCCGGGCAGGGCACGGAGGTCGAGTTGAGGGTTCCGAAGGAGCCCCGGGGGAGTGAGGCGAAGCGGTGAGCGAACAGGCGACGACGCTCAAGGTCATGGTGGTCGACGACCACCCGATGTGGCGGGACGCGGTCGCCCGCGACCTGGGCGCCGCGGGGATGGACGTGGTGGCGACCGCCGGGGACGGCCCGCAGGCGGTGCGCCGGGCCCGGGCGGCGACCCCCGACGTCATGGTCCTCGACCTCAATCTGCCGGGTCTGCCCGGCGTCCAGGTCTGCAAGGAGCTCGTCGGCTCCAACCCCGCGCTGCGCGTGCTCGTCCTCTCCGCGAGCGGCGAGCACGCCGATGTGCTGGAAGCGGTCAAGTCCGGTGCGACGGGCTATCTGCTGAAGTCCGCCAGCACGGATGAACTGCTCGACGCGGTGCGCCGGACGGCCGTCGGCGATCCCGTCTTCACCCCGGGCCTGGCCGGGCTGGTGCTCGGCGAGTACCGGCGGCTGGCCGCGGACCCGG
The DNA here is from genome assembly GCF_040609575.1 of Streptomyces sp. NPDC004647. Taxonomy (NCBI): domain Bacteria; kingdom Bacillati; phylum Actinomycetota; class Actinomycetes; order Kitasatosporales; family Streptomycetaceae; genus Streptomyces; species Streptomyces sp. NPDC004647. The sequence continues at coordinate 163,129 of NZ_JBEXKU010000003.1, forward strand.
TCTCCGCGACGTCTCACGATCCCGGCGCGCCCCGGCTCACGGAACGGGAGACCGAGGTGCTCCGGCTGGTGGCCAAGGGGCTCTCGTACAAGCAGATCGCGGAGCGGCTGGTCATCTCGCACCGCACGGTCCAGAACCATGTGCAGAACACCCTGGGCAAGCTGCAGTTGCACAACCGCGTGGAGCTGGTGCGATACGCCATCGAGCGCGGTCTGGACGACGAATAGCCGCTCGTACGAGTGAACCGCGGGACTCGGCTCCCTTTCCGTATATCGGATTCGGCCGCCAACCCCATCCCCTGTGACCTGGATCACCGTTAGCGTGAGCCGCACGTACGGGTCAATGTGGAGAAGGGAAGATTCCATGCGGGTCGGAGTACTGACCGGGGGCGGCGACTGCCCCGGGCTCAACGCGGTCATCCGCGCTGTCGTCCGCAAGGGCGTCCAGGAGTACGGCTACGAGTTCACCGGCTTCCGGGACGGCTGGCGAGGGCCGCTCGAAGGCGACACGGTCCAGCTCGACATCCCCGCGGTGCGCGGCATCCTGCCCCGCGGCGGCACCATCCTCGGATCGTCGCGCACCAACCCCCTCAAGGCCGACAACGGCATCCGCCGGATCAAGGACAACCTCGTCAAGCAGGAGGTCGACGCGCTGATCGCCATCGGCGGTGAGGACACCCTCGGCGTCGCGGCGCGCCTCGCCGACGAATTCGGCATTTCCTGTGTCGGCGTGCCGAAGACCATTGACAACGATCTGTCCGCCACCGACTACACCTTCGGATTCGACACCGCCGTCAATATCGCGACCGAGGCCATCGACCGGCTGCACACCACCGCCGAGTCGCATATGCGGGTGCTGGTGGTCGAGGTGATGGGCCGTCATGCGGGCTGGATCGCGCTGCACTCGGGCCTCGCGGGCGGCGCCAACGCCATCCTCATCCCCGAGCAGCGCTTCGACCTCGACCAGGTCTGCGCCTGGGTCGAGTCCCGCTTCAAGATCCGTTACGCGCCGATCGTGGTCGTCGCCGAGGGGGCGATGCCCAGGGACGGCGATCTGGTCCTCAAGGACGGCTCGCAGGATTCCTTCGGACACGTCCGGCTGTCCGGCATCGGCGAGTGGCTCGCCAAGCAGATCGAGAGCCGGACGGGCAAGGAGGCCCGCACGACCGTGCTCGGTCACGTCCAGCGCGGCGGAACCCCGAGTGCCTTCGACCGGTGGCTCGCCACCCGCTTCGGGCTGCACGCGATCGACGCGGTGCGCGACGGCGACTTCGGGAAGATGGTCGCCCTGCGCGGCACGGACATCGTCCGGGTCCCGATCGCCGAGGCCACCGCGAAGCTCAAGACGGTCGACCCGAAGCTGTACGCCGAGGTCGGCGTCTTCTTCGGCTGACCCGGCCGCTTCGGGGGGTCCGACCGGGCGGCCGACCGGACGTCCCAAGCAGTCCCCGGTCGCCTGGTCCGCCGCGCCGACCCCGCGGGATCCGGGCGGCGGCACCGGGCGATGGGCCGGGCACCGCCCGGGCCCATCGCTCAGGCATCCGCCGCGCCCCTCACACCAGGACGGCCGCCAGCAGCCCCGCGGTGATCGCGGCGCCGTCCAGGGTCAGCACCGACTCCGGATGGAACTGCACCCCGGCGAAGCCCGGCCCGCGCAGCGCGTGGACATCCCCGCTGACCGGGTCCCGGCTCAGCTCCACCCGGTGCATCGCCAGCTCCTTCTCGGCGAGCGCGTCGCACCGCGCGGTGAAGGTGTTGTAGAACCCCACGGTCTCGGGACGCCCGAAGAAGTCGATGCGCTCCTGCGCCCCCTGGTACGGCACGTCCTTGCGGACGAGATCCAGGCCCAGCTCGGCCGCGATCAGCTCATGACCCAGGCAGACCCCGAGCAGCCCCTGCCGGTGTCCGCGCACCAGCGCGGCGGCCAGCTCCCGCAGGAAACGCATCTTCGGATCGGTGGTGGCGCCGGGGTCGCCCGGCCCCGGCCCCAGCACCACCGGACCCTGGTGCGACAGCGCCGCCTCGCGCAGCCCGGGCTCGTCGTAGCGCCGTACGGTCACGGTGAGGCCGGAGGAGCGCAACAGGTGGGCGAGCATCGCCGTGAAGGTGTCCTCGGCGTCGACCATGAGCGCGTGCCCGGACATCGCGCCGGTACGGGGCCCGGCGGCCGGGCCGGCGGCTGTCCGCATCCGCAGCCAGAAGGGGGCCAGATCCGCCCTGCGGGCGTCGAGCACGGCCCGCACCCGCGGGTCGTCCGACAAACGCGCCCGTGCGCCCTCCGCATCCCGTACCGGCGCATCGCGCACACCGAGTGCGGTCAGTACCCCGGCCGCTTTGGCGTGTGTCTCGGCGACCTCGGCGTACGGATCGGAGTGGCGTACGAGCGTGGCGCCGACCGGGAGCCGCAGCCCGCCGTCCGCGTCGATGTCGGCAGTCCGGATGAGGATGGGGGAGTCGAGGGTCTGCGCCCCGCCCGCGTCCCGCCCGATGAGAGCCAGGGCCCCGGCGTAGTAGCCGCGTCCGCCGGCCTCGTGGCGCTCGATGGCCCGGCAGGCGTTCTGCACCGGCGAGCCGGTGACGGTCGCCGCAAACATGGTCTCCTTCAGCACTTCCCGTACGTCCAGCGAGCTGCGGCCGCGCAACTCGTACTCGGTGTGCGCGAGATGGGACATCTCCTTCAGCCGCGGCCCGACGACGACCCCGCCCATGTCGCCCACCGTGCACATCATCTTCAGCTCCTCGTCCACGACCATGGACAGCTCCTCCACCTCCTTGCGGTCCTGGAGAAAGTCCAACAGGCCCTCGACGTCCGGCCCTTCGGGCGGGTAGCGGTAGGTTCCGCTGACCGGGTTCATCACGACGGTGCCGCCGGACATCCGGACGTGGACCTCGGGGCCGGCCCCGACCAGGGTGCGTACGCCGGTGTGCACGACATAGGTCCAGTAGGCCCCGCGCTCACCCTCGAGCAGCCGCCGGAACAGGGCGAGCGCGTCGGCCCGGTCGAACCCCGGGATCTCGCCCCGGAAGGTCCGGTGGATGACGAAGTTCGCGCCCTCGCCCTGTCCGATCTCCTCCTCGATCACCTGTCCGACGGTGGCCGCGTACGCGTCGTCGCCGATGTCGAAGGCGCCGTTCTCGACGCGTACGACCTGCTGCGGCAGGGCGTCCCGCACGGCGTCGAGCGGCAGCTCGTACGCCTGCTCGGGCCGCAGCACCGTGAGCGGTGTGCCGTCGTCCCGGACGTCGAATCCGCGCTCGCGGATCTGCCGGAAGGGCACCAGGGCGAGGGCGTCGGTCACGGCCTCGCCGGTCGCCCCCTCGCCCAGCGGGATGTCCGCGAGCCGCTCCACGTCCTGAACCGGGCCGGTCAGCACCTCGACAGTGGCCTCGGCGGCCCCAGGGCGGCCCGGGGTGCGGCGGTGGATCAGGGCGAACGGCGGGCCGTCGCCCGCGGACAGCCGGCGCAGGAGCGCGGTGATGTCGCGATGCATCTGAGTTTGTTCCTTCCGGATTCGGATCGATGATCGAGTCGGCGGAACGGCCCGGAGCCGCGAGGCTCGATAACGCACAAAGGCCGCCCCTCGGGCGGCCTCGCGTCGGTATGTCGGATACGCGCAATCAGTGGGCCGCCGGGTGAGCGGTCCACCACCAGTTCATGGTCATCGTCTGCGCGAACATGACCAGAACCCTACCCGAACGTGTCCCGCCGGTCCCAGTGCGTCGCGGGAGACGGGGTGGCGCAGCGGAGATCGTTCCGCCCGGTGACCGACGGCGTTCGGGCGGCGGACGGCCGCTGTTCCGGCGGCGGACAGGCGCCGGGATTACGGGGGCTCCGTCGAGCCGTGTGCCGACCGTCTCATCCCGTGGGCAGCGGTCCGGACGGTGTGTTTGACCCCGTAATGTGGAGGGCGTGACCGTGAACGCTGAATCTCACGCCGGGGACAACACCTGGCGAGCCCTTCCCGCGGCGCAGCAGCCTGAGTGGCCCAACCCCGAGGCTCTGCGCGATGTGATCGCGGACCTCGAATCGTATCCACCGCTCGTCTTCGCAGGCGAGTGCGACCAGCTGCGTGCCCGTCTGGGCGCTGTCGCCAAGGGCGAGGCGTTCCTGCTGCAGGGCGGCGACTGTGCCGAGGCCTTCGACGCCGTGGGCGCCGACCAGATCCGGAACAAGCTGAAGACGCTGCTCCAGATGGGCGCCGTGCTGACCTACGCCGGTTCCGTGCCGGTCGTGAAGGTCGGCCGGATCGCCGGTCAGTACAGCAAGCCGCGCTCGAAGCCTACCGAGACCCGCGACGGCGTGACCCTGCCGACCTACCGGGGCGACTCCGTCAACGGCGTCGACTTCACCGAGGCCGCGCGGGTGCCGGACCCGGAGCGGCTGAAGCGGATGTACCACGCCTCCTCCGCCACGCTGAATCTCGTACGGGCCTTCACCACCGGTGGCTACGCCGACCTGCGCCAGGTGCACGCCTGGAACCAGGACTTCGTGAAGTCCTCCCCGTCCGGACAGCGCTACGAGGCGCTGGCCCGCGAGATCGACCGCGCGCTGAACTTCATGAACGCCTGCGGGGTGGACCCCGAGGAGTTCAAGACGGTCGAGTTCTTCGCCTCCCATGAGGCGCTGGTGCTCGACTACGAGTCCGCGCTGACCCGTACGGACTCGCGCACCGGCGATCTGTACGACGTATCCGGCCACATGGTGTGGATCGGTGAGCGCACCCGGCAGCTGGACGGCGCGCACATCGAGTTCGCGTCCCGGATCCGGAACCCGATCGGTGTGAAGCTCGGCCCGACGACGACGCCGGAAGAGGCCCTGACGCTGATCGAGCGGCTGGACCCGGACCGTGAGCCTGGCCGGCTCACCTTCATCTCCCGGATGGGCGCGGACAAGGTCCGCGACAAGCTGCCCACCCTGGTGGAGAAGGTCACCGCATCCGGCGCGCAGGTGGCGTGGGTGTGCGACCCGATGCACGGCAACACCTTCGAGGCGGCCTCCGGCCACAAGACCCGGCGCTTCGACGACGTGCTGGACGAGGTCAAGGGCTTCTTCGAGGTCCACAAGGGTCTCGGCACCCACCCGGGCGGCATCCATGTGGAGCTGACCGGCGACGATGTCACCGAGTGCGTGGGTGGCGGCCACGAGATCTTCGTCGACGATCTCCACCAGCGCTACGAGACGGCCTGCGACCCGCGGCTCAACCGCAGCCAGTCCCTTGACCTGGCGTTCCTGGTCGCGGAGATGTACCGGGGCCAGTAGGACCGGCCGGACGGCTCGAACAGCACTGTGGGGCACGGATCACATTGATCCGTGCCCCCATGCGTTGTGAGGCGTCGGCCATTGTGGGTAAGGTAAGGGTAACCTCACTGATCATCGTGAAGTTGTCCCGCAGTTGTCCTGCTGTCCGATCCCGCTGACGGGAGTGAATCGCGTGTACGTCTGCTCATGCTTCGGCATCACCGAGAAGCAGGTGCGCGAGCACGCGGACACCGGTGCGTGCACCCCCCGCCAGATAGCGGGTGCGTGCAAGGCGGGCACGGACTGCGGCAGCTGTGTGCGGCGGATCCAGGCGCTGCTGGGGCGTGGCGCGTGCCCACGGCGCGAGATGGCGGATCAGGGTGACCCCGCCGTACTCTCCGCCGAAGCGGCCTGACCTCCCGGATCAGCTGTCCGGCTGCTCGATCAGCTGGGCGATGTAGAGCGGTTCCCCGAGTTTCTCGATGAGCTCCAGCTGTGTCTCGAGATAGTCGATGTGGTGCTCCTCGTCCGCGAGGATGCTCTCGAAGATATTGGCCGAGGTGATGTCGCCCTTGGCCCGCATGATCTCGATCCCGCGCCTGAGGCGGTCGATCGCCTCCACCTCGACCTGCCGGTCCGCCTGGAACATCTCGGTGACCGTCTGGCCCACCCGGACGTGGAACAGCCGCTGGTAGTTGGGCAGCCCCTCGAGGAAGAGGATCCGGTCGGTGAGCAACTCCGCGTGCTTCATCTCGTCGAACGACTCGGCGCGGGTGTACTTCGCCAGCTTCGTCCAGCCGAAGTTCTCCTGCATCTTGGCGTGCAGGAAGTACTGGTTGATGGCAGTCAGCTCGGCGGTCAGCTGCTCATTGAGAAACTCGATGACCTCGGGGTCGCCCTGCATCGCAGTGGCTCCTTCCAGACAAGAACGGCAGGATGCGCGCATCCTCGCACCGCCCGGGAGGACGGTCCAGTAAGTGCATGCTTAGTATGAGTTGTCCCGATCGGTATTGCGCTGGTCACGACCACCCTTCCCGGTCTGTCACCATGGACACATGGGTCAGCCGGAAAGCCACGAAGGGGCGCAGGTCGAGCTTCCTCCGGGGCAGCGGCTCCAGCGCGGATGGCCGGTTACGCACTACGGTCCGGTTCCCAAGTTCAGGCCCGACCGCTGGGAGTTCAGGGTGTTCGGCGCGACCGCCGACGGGGACAAGCACTGCTGGACGCACGAGGAGTTCACGGCTCTGCCGTACTCCACGGTCGTCGCTGATCTTCACTGTGTCACGAAGTACAGCATGGTGGGGGCCGAATGGGGCGGCGTCCTTGCCCGTACGGTCCTTGAACTCGCCCCGCCCGCGCCCGATGTCACCCATGTGATGGTCTGGGCGGAGTACGGCTTCAGCTCCAACTTGCGGCTCTCCGACTTCGCGTCCGAACGGAGCATTTTCGCCACCCACAAGGGTGGCGAGCTGCTCACCGCCGAGCACGGCTTCCCGGTCCGGCTGGTCGTACCGCATCTCTACGCCTGGAAGGGCCCCAAGTGGGTCCGCGGTGTCGAGTACATGACGGCCGACCGCCGTGGCTTCTGGGAGGAGCGCGGCTATCACAACCTGGGTGACCCGTGGCGGGAGCAGCGGTACTCCTACCAGGAGGGGCCGGGCGAAGGGCCCGAGCTCTAGGCCCTGTCCCACCAGGCCTGTCCGACGGGCCTGTCCGGCAGGGCTGTCCGACACCGGGCCCTGCGCGGCCGCGCTGTCAGCCGTCGCGCAGCCTCTTCAGCCGCGCCACGTCCGCCGCGTGGCCCTCCTTGCCGCCCGGGGTCTCGATGACCAGCGGCACTCCCTTGGTCGCCGGGTGCGTGAACAGCTCGCCGAACGGTTCCGCCCCGATGTGACCGCTGCCGATGTTCGCGTGCCGGTCCTTGTGGGCGCCCACCACGTCCTTCGAGTCGTTCGCGTGAATGAGCTTCAGACGGCCCTCGCCGACCGTGTCCACGAGTTCGTCGAGCAGTGCCTTCGTCCCGCCCGGTGCCGCCATGTCGTGCCCGGCGGCGAAGGCGTGACACGTGTCCAGGCAGACGCCGAGCCGCGGATGCCGGTCCAGCGCGTCGAAGTACGGGCCCAGGTCCTCGACGAGAGAGCACAGGGAGGCGCCCTGCCCGGCCGTCGGCTCCAGCAGCAGCCACGGGTCGTCGTCGTGAGTGAGCTCCTCCAGCAGCGGCAGCATCCGTTCCCGGACCTGGGCCAGGGCGTCGGCGCGGGGCCGGCCTCCGGTCGCCGAGCCGGTGTGGACCACGACCCCGAGAGCGCCGATGGCGCGGCCACGGCGCAGCGAGTGGCGCAGTGAATCCACCGACCTGTCCACGGTGGCCTCGGTGTGCGAGCCGAAGTTGATCAGGTAGGGCGCGTGGACGTAGGCCGGGACGGATTCGGTGGCGCGGAGCTCCCGGAACGCCTCGTCCTGCAGCGGGTTGCCGGCCGTCGTCGCCCAGCCGCGCGGGTTGGCGACGAAGACCTGCACGGCCTCGGCGCCGATCTCGCGGCCGTAGGACAGCCCGTTGGCGGCCAGGCCGCCCGCGACCGGCACATGGCTGCCGACCGGGTTACGGGGACGAGGGACTCGGTTCTCGCGGGGGGACGGGGGTCGCTGCCCGCCGGGGGATTGCGGCACCGCTCCAGGATCCCACGGACGGCCGTACGGCGGACCGTACGGCCGTCCGGGTCTCAGCGGACCCTGATCGTGATCGAGCTGCCCTTCGGAGCCTCGTCGCCGCCGTCCACCGACTGGTCGAAGACGGTGTCGCCGAAGAAGAACCGGGTGACCCGCACCTCGAACCCCTTGCCCTCCAGCTCCCGCTTCGCGTCGTCGGCGCTCTTGCCCTCGACATCGGGCACCTCGACCATCTGCGGGCCCTTGGAGACGGTCAGCGTGACGATGTCGCCCTTCGCGAGCTGGTCGCCCTCGGCGGATGACTGCCCGGCGACGCTGCCCTTCTCCTCCTCGGAGAAGACCCGCCGGGGGGAGACCTCGACCCTCAGCCCGGCCTCGCGCAGCTCCTGTGTGGCGTCCTGCACGGTCTCGCCGGTCACATCCGACGCCTCGATCGGCTCGCCCTTGCTGACGATGATCGCGACGGCCGAGTCCGGGCTGCGCTTGGTGCCGGCGGGGGGCTGCGTACGGATGACCGAGCCCTGGGCCACCTCGCTGCTGAACTCCTTGCGGACGGTCCCCGGGGCCAGGCCCAGCTCCTTGAGCTGCTCTCTGGCCTTCGGCAGCGGGACGCCCTCCAGCCGAGGGACCTTCACGATCTCCGGGCCCTTCGACACGGTGATCGTCACTGTGCCGGTGTCGCGGATGCGCTTGCCCGGTCCCGGTTCGGTACGGATCACCCGGCCCCGGTCCACGACTTCGCTGAAGTCCTCGTCCACCTTCACATCGAGGCCGCTGCCGCTCAGCTTCTGCTCGGCCTCCTTCTTCGGCAGATCGAGAACGGCGGGCACCTGCGTGAACTGGCCGGAGTTGATGTACCAGACGCCGGCGCCCACGCCGAACACCAGCAGGACGGCCGCGATCACCGCGAGGGCCCCGCGCCGGGGCACACGGCGTGCCGTCCTGGCTGGGGCGGCACGGTCTCCGGGCGGAGGCATTTCCAGCCGGCTCGTCCGGTTCAGCGCGTCGTCATCCGCCGGGGCGGGGCCGCCCGGCCCGGTGCCGTGCGCCACCGGCCGGGGGATCACACTCGTACGGTCCTCGGAGCCGGTCAGGCCGGCGGTGACGGCCTGCGGGGGGACCGCGTCCAGCTGCTCGTCGCTGAGCGTGTTCCGTGCCTCACGCGTACGCGCCAGCAGCGCGACGGCGTCGGCGGGGCGCAGCTCGGGGCTGCGGGCGGCGGCCGCCGCCACCAGCTCGTCGAGTTCGTGGGCCAGCCCGGGAACCGCCCCGGACGGCGGCGCGACGTCCTCGTGGAGGTGCTGGTAGAGGACCTGGGCCGCGGTGCCGCCGTTGTGCGGCTTGGCGCCGGTGAGCATCTCATACAGCACGACACCGCAGGCGTAGACGTCCGCGCGGGTGTCGGCGGTGCCGTGCTCTATCTGCTCCGGCGCGAGATAGGAGACGGTGCCCAGCAGGGAGCCGGAGGAGGCGTTCGTGTTGGTGTCCACGGCCCGCACGAGCCCGAAGTCGGCGACCTTGACGCGGCCGTCGTCCCCGATGAGGACGTTCTCCGGCTTCATGTCGCGGTGCACCAGGCCGGCGCGGTGGGCGGCGCCGAGCGCGGCGAGGACCGGCTCCAGGATGTCGAGGGCGGCGCGGGGCTGCAGAGCGCCGCGCTCGCTCAGTACGTCGCGCAGCGTGCAACCGGCGACGTACTCCATCGCGAGATAGACATACGTCCCGTCCGTGCCCTGGTCGAACACACCGACGACGTTGGGATGGGCGAGCCGGGCGACGGACTTGGCCTCGCGGATGAAGCGGTCGACGAACGCGCCGTCCGAGGCGAGGCCCGGGTGCATCACCTTCAGGGCGAGCACCCGGTCGAGCCGGGTGTCCACGGCCCGGTAGACCGTGGCCATGCCACCTACGGCGATTCGTGCCTCGACCCGGTATCGGCCGTCGAGCACATGCCCGACGAGCGGGTCCTGCAGGGTCGTATCCACGATCCCGCAGTCTACGAGCCGCCGCGGACACGGCCGGACACCCGGGCCGGTTCGGGCCAGGACTGCAGCCGAACAGTGACAGCGACGGACCCGTGCATCCCGGGCCGCCGCCGGATCCCGGGCGGTGAGGGGTGCGGGCGGCTTCAGGCGTGCGAGGCGGCGGCGATGGCCGCCAGCTCCTCCAGTGCGGTGGTCCAGGCCATGCCCGCGTACTCGGCGTGCCGGCCCTTCTCCTCGTCGGAGACGTCGAGACTGCCGATGCCGGTCTCGGCCACGGTGAGGCGGGTGCCCCGGCCCTCGGGGGAGAGGATGAACTCGACGAGAGTGGAGTCACCCGATCGGGGCGGTACGTCCGGGTTCACAGCCATACGGAAGCTGAAGCGGAAGGGCGCTTCGACCATCTCCACCCGGCCGTGGAATTCGCCGTGCTCGTCCCAGCGGAAGCGCAGGGCGCCACCCGGGCGAAGATCGAGCTCCGCGCCGCCGAAGGCGTACCAGGCAGTGATGTGCTCCGCGGCGGTCAGCACGCGCCATACGCGGTCGGCGGGCGCGGGCACGTATACCTCGCGCTCGACGCGATCGGGGACCTCGGGGACCTCTGGAACCACCGGGACCACCTCCGGTTCCACGCTACGGCCTGCCCCGCCCTTCCCAGCGGATCAGCGCGCTGCGTCCCGGCCGGACCGCCGCTACCCGAACGCGGGGCGCTCGGGGTCGAGCGCGGCCAGGCCCTCGGCCGGCGAGGAGGCCTCGGCGAAGTGGCGGCGCGGGATCCGGCCCGCGCGGTGTGCCAGCCGCCCCGCCTCCACGGCGTGCCGCATCGCCGCGGCCATCAGCGCGGGCTCCTGGGCCCGGGTGACCGCTGAGGCGAGCATCACCGCCGCGCAGCCCAGCTCCATCGCCAGTGCCGCGTCCGATGCGGTGCCCGCCCCGGCGTCGAGGATCACCGGCACGCGCGCGTGCTCGGTGATCAGCTGGAAGTTGTGCGGGTTGCGGATGCCGAGGCCGGAGCCGATGGGCGAGCCCAGCGGCATGATCGCGGCGCAGCCGGCGTCCTCCAGCTTGCGGGCCAGCACTGGATCGTCATTGGTGTACGGGAGCACGGTGAAGCCGTCGTCGACCAGGATCTCCGCCGCGTCCAGCAGTTCGACCGGGTCGGGCAGCAGGGTGCGCTCGTCCGCCACGACCTCCAACTTGATCCAGTCGGTGCCCAGCGCCTCGCGCGCGAGGCGGGCGGTGAGCACGGCCTCGCCCGCCGTGAAGCACCCGGCGGTGTTCGGCAGGACACGGATGCCCAGTCTGCCGAGCACGGACAGCACCGAGCCCTGCACGGTCGGATCGAGACGGCGCATCGCCACCGTGGTCAACTCGGTGCCCGAGGCGGTCAGCGCCCGCTCCAGAACGTCCAGGCTGGGGGCGCCGCCGGTGCCCATGATCAGCCGGGAACCGAAGGTCGTATCGCCGATGGTGAGGGTGTCGGCGGCTGCCGAGGGCGCCCCGCGGAGGACGGCGGTGTCGGCCATGGTGTCGGATCAGCCTCCCTGGACTGCGGTGAGGACCTCGACGCGGTCGCCGTCGCCGAGAGCGGTGGTGGGCCACTGGCCCCGGGGCACGACGGTCTCGTTGAGCGCGGCCGCGACTCCCGAGGGCGCCGTGGTGAGGGTCGCGACGATCCGGTCGAGCGTCGTGCCGTCGGGGATCTCGCGCGGCTCGCCGTTGAGGGAGACGGTCATACGCGCTGCTCCTGCCGTACGGGGTCGCCCGGTGCGTGCGCGGTGGCCGTGGAGCGGGTGGGGCGCTCACCGGGGGAGAACCTCAGCGGGGTGAACGGGCGGGCCTCGTCCGGAAGTTCACCCGTGACCAGCAGTTCCGCCATGGCGTCGCCGGTGACCGGGGTGAGCAGCACGCCGTTGCGGTGGTGGCCGGTGGCCAGGTGGAGTCCGGGCAGCGCGGTCGGGCCGAGCAGCGGCGCGTTGTCGGGGGATCCGGGGCGCAGGCCCGCGCGGGTCTCCGTGAGGGGCAGCTCGGTGATGCCGGGGACCAGCTCATGGGCGTCGCGCAGCAGTTCGTACACGCCGCCCGCGGTGACGGTGGTGTCCCAGCCCAGTTCCTCGCTGGTCGCACCGAGCACCAGCTCGCCGTTCTCGCGCGGCACGAGGTAGACATGCCCCCCGCGCACCACGGCCCGTACGGTCCGGGAGAGGAACGGCGCGTAGGGCTCGGGGACGCGCAGCCGCAGGACCTGGCCCTTGACCGGGCGGACCGGTGGCAGGGCCTCCTCCGGAACCCCGTCGAGCTGTCCGCTGCGACTGCCCGCGGCGAGGACGACCTGCCCGGCGGCGAGCCGCGTGCCGTCGTCCAGGACCGCTCCGGCTGCCCGGTCGTTCCCGACGGACAGCCGCCGGGCCCAGGCGCGGTGCAGCACCACTCCGGCGGCTTCACAGGCTGCGAGCAGCGCCGCGGCGAGCCGGCGCGGGTCCGCTTGATGGTCCCCGTCCACCCGCAGCCCCCCGCGGACACCGGGCGCGAGCATGGGTTCCAGACGCCGGCATTCGCGTCCCGTCAGCCACTGCGAGTCGAGACCGGAGCGGAGCTGGAGTGTGTGGAGCTCCCGGAGGTGGGCGCGGTCGTCGGCATCCAGAGCGACGGCGAGGGTGCCGCAGGTCCGGTAGCCGATGTCCTGGCCGCTCGCCTCCTCCAGCTCGGCCGCGAAGGCCGGGTAGCGCTGTGCCGAGGCGAGGTTGAGGCTCAGCAGGCCCTCCTCGCCGTAGTGCAGCTCGGTGACCGCCGCGAGCATTCCGGCGGCAACCTGCGCGGCGCCCCCACCGGGTGACGGGTCGGCGACGGCGGTACGCAGACCGCGCTGCGCGGCCCGCCACGCCGTGACCAGACCGATGATCCCGCCCCCGATGACGAGGACGTCGTACGTGTGCGAGTGCGGTTGCGTGTGCGAGCGCTGGTGTGGCGCGGTGCGGGCAGCGGAAGTCGCGGTGCTGCCAGGAGAAGTGCTGCCGTCGGGCGCGTGCATGGGCGTCCAGCCCCTCCCTTCGCCGGCATGACCCGGATCAGGTTCGTACGGTCGGAGGCCGCTCAGCCTCCCTCTCAGCCCGGTCCGTCCGGGCTCCCGCGAGTGCTCTACGGTGGCCACCCTAACGCCCCGCCTCGATGCCCAGTAAGGGAGCGGCCCCGCATGACCCGATCTCTGGACGGACTCGTCCTCGCTCCCGTCGCCGACCAGGCACCGGGCCAGGTCGGCACCCGGACCCGGTTCGAATACCACGAGGCACGGGGCCGGATCTGGGCCGACTACGCGGGCGGCGACATCGTCCGCGGATTCCTCCTCGGCACCCGCGAGAAGGACCGGCTCGACTTCCGGTACGTCCAGCTGAAGCAGGACGGCAGCACCTCCTCGGGCCACTGCGAGAGCACGGTCGTCGAACTGGACGACGGGCGTATCCGGCTCGAGGAGCGCTGGGAGTGGGAATCGCAGCGGGGCAGCGGCACCAGCGTGGTCGAGGAGACCCGCCCCTGATATCCACATGATGCGGTGTCAGAAATCTCGACGCGCGCGTGTGCTGCAGGTCCGTACCGCCGTCCTACAGTGATCGTGTGAGCAAGGACAGGCAGCAGACAGCGCAGCGGGTCGTGATCGTCGGCGCGGGCATGGCCGGCGTGCAGACCGCCATTGCCCTGCGCGAAGAGGGCTGGACCGGCGTGATCACTCTGCTGGGCGCCGAGCCGCATCAGCCGTACGACCGGCCGCCGCTGTCCAAGGAGGTGCTGCTCGGCAAGGTCGACGGCTCCGCATTCAAGGTCGACTTCCCCGCGCTGAGCATCGAATTGCTGCTCGGACGCCAGGTCACGGCGCTGCGCCCGACCGAACATCTCCTGGAGACCGAGGCCGGGCCTGTGCCGTACGACCGGCTCGTCATCGCGACCGGCGCCGAGCCGATCACCCTGCCCGGCACGGAGGGCGTGCCCGGCGTATACCTGCTGCGCACCCTCGACGACGCCGAGCGGCTGCGCCCGGTCCTCGCCGAGCAGCAGGAGATCGTCGTGGTCGGCGCGGGCTGGATCGGCGCGGAGTTCGCGACGGCGGCGCGGGAGGCGGGCTGCGTGGTCACCGTCGTCGAGGCCGCCGACCGCCCGCTCGCCGGGGCCCTTCCCGCCGAGGTCGCCGAGCACATGAAGGCCTGGTACGCGGACAGCGGCGCCCGGTTGATCACCGGCGCGCGCGTCGCGGCGGTCGAGCCCGGCGCGGTGCAGCTGGCGGACGGGGCCCGGCTGCGCGCGGACGCCGTGCTCGTGGGAATCGGCGCGCGGCCCGCCACCGACTGGCTGGCCGGATCGGGCGTCGAGCTGTCCGAGGACGGCGCCGTGCGCACCGACAACCGGCTGCGCACCACCGCGCCGGATGTCTATGCGGTCGGCGACTGCGCTTCCTTCCCCTCGGCCCGGTACACCGAGCGGCTGCTCGTGCACCACTGGGACAACGCCCTGCAGGGGCCGCGCACGGTCGCCGCCGACATCGTGGGGGGAGAGACGTCAGGGGCGGTCTACGACCCGGTGCCGTACTTCTGGTCCGAGCAGTTCGGCCGGTTCGTGCAGTACGCGGGACACCATGCGGGGGCCGACCGCACGGTGTGGCGCGGTGACCCGGACGGGGCAGCCTGGACGGTGTGCTGGCTGCGCGAAGGCGTGCTCGTGGCGCTGCTCGCTGTGGGCCGGCCGCGCGATCTGATGCAGGGGCGCAGACTCATCGAGCGGGGCGCGAGGATCGATCCCGAACGGGCCGCGGACCCCGCTGTACCGCTCAAACTGGCCGTTCTCTGAGTTCCGGGGGAGCGAGTCGGCGGAGTGAAGCGGCCACGCCAGGCGGGCCACGCCCGGCCGCGCTCGGCTACCGACTGTCAGCCCGGGATGGCAGGCTTGTTCCTGTGACCGAGATTGACACGAAGACCGATGCGCTCGTCCCCGCCTGGCTCACCCTCCCCGACATCGCCGAGCGGCTCGGCGTCGAGGTGACCCGCGTCCGGCAGCTGGTCAAGGAAGGCCAGCTGATCGCGGTGCGCCGTGGCGAGAACCGAGTGCTGCAGGTGCCCGCTGACTTCATCGGCGACGGCAAGGTCGTCAAGGGCCTCGCCGGGACGCTGACGCTCCTCAAGGACGACGGCTTCACCGACGAAGAGATGCTGGAGTGGCTCTTCACTCCGGACCCGACCCTGCCCGGCACCCCCGCGCAAGCCCTGCGCGAGAATCGCGGCACGGAGGTGAAGCGCCGCGCCCAGGCGCTCGCCGTGTGACCGAATGAACCGCAGGTGTACGGGCCGGGAGACGCCGGCCCGTACACCGCCGATCCCGGGGGGGACCCACCCATGGCCACCGCCACCGCCGCTGCGTCCGTCTCCGCACGCGAGCGGCTCGCCGATGCCCGGCTCTATCTGTGCACCGACGCGCGCAAGCGCCAAGGGGACCTCGCGGAGTTCCTGGACGCGGTGCTCGCGTCCGGCGTGGACATCGTGCAGCTGCGGGACAAGGGCATGGAGGCGGGCGAGGAGCTGGAACACCTGGCGGTGTTCGAGGACGCCTGCCGGCGGCACGGCAAGCTGCTCGCGGTGAACGACCGGGCCGACATCGCCCACACTCTGGGCTCCGATGTGCTGCACCTGGGA
Source organism: Streptomyces sp. NPDC004647 (assembly GCF_040609575.1). Taxonomy (NCBI): domain Bacteria; kingdom Bacillati; phylum Actinomycetota; class Actinomycetes; order Kitasatosporales; family Streptomycetaceae; genus Streptomyces; species Streptomyces sp. NPDC004647. Next base: position 178,694 of record NZ_JBEXKU010000003.1, read on the forward strand.
CAGGGCGACCTGCCCGTGCGCGCCGCCCGCGCCATTCTCGGTGCGTCCGTGCTGATCGGGCGCTCCACCCACGCCGAGGCGGAGGTGGCCGCCGCGGTCGCCGAACCCGGCGTCGACTACTTCTGCACCGGCCCCTGCTGGCCCACGCCCACCAAGGCCGGGCGTCACGCTCCGGGCCTGTCGCTGGTGCGCTACACGTCCGAGCTGGAGCCCGTACGGCCCTGGTTCGCCATCGGCGGCATCGACGCGTCCAACCTCGATGAGGTGCTGGACGCGGGGGCGCGGCGGGTCGTGGTCGTGCGGGCCATCACCGAGGCGGACGACCCGGGCGCCGCGGCGGCGGATCTGGCGGCGAGGGTGCGCGAGTGCGTCTGAGTGCCGCCGGGCGCGGTGCGTGACGGGACGAGTTGTCCGAGTGGTGGACGAGATCCCGGCCAACCGGTCATATCGTCGTGTTTGATTGGGGCTCCGCCGCCTCGGTCGATAGCCTGCGGGTATGGCCCTTGGCACTGCTTCCACCAGGACGGATCGCGCGCGTACCGTCCGTGACCTGCTTGCCTCAGGCAAGCGGTCCTACTCGTTCGAGTTCGCCGCCCCCAAGACCGAGAAGGGCGAGCGGACGCTGTGGAACGCCATCCGCCGGATCGAGGCGGTCTCGCCGACCTTCGTCTCCGTGACGTACGGAGCGGGCGGCTCCTCCCGTGAGGGGACGGTACGGGCCACCGAGCGGATCGCGACCGACACCACGCTCACCCCGGTCGCGCACCTCACCGCCGTCAATCACTCCCTCGCGGAGCTGCGCAACGTCATCGGGCAGTACGCCGACGCAGGGATCCGCAACATGCTGGCCATTCGCGGCGATCCGCCCGGTGACCCCATGGGCGAGTGGGTGCGTCATCCGGAGGGCGTTCAGTACGCGGCCGACCTGGTACGGCTGATCAAGGAGTCGGGCGACTTCTGCGTCGGTGTCGCGGCCTTCCCGGAGATGCACCCGCGCTCGACGGACTGGGAGAACGACGTCCGGCACTTTGTCGACAAATGCCGCGCCGGCGCCGACTTCGCGATCACGCAGATGTTCTTCTCCGCCGATGACTACCTCCGGCTGCGCGACCGGGTCGCGGCGGCCGGCTGCACCACCCCGATCATCCCGGAAATCATGCCGGTCACGAACGTCCGGCAGATCGAGCGGTTCGCCCAGCTCAGCAACGCGTCCTTCCCGCCCGAGCTGTCGAGTCGGATCCTCGCGGTCAAGGACGACCCGGCGGCTGTACGCTCCATTGGGATCGAGTACGCCACGGAGCTGTGCGCGCGGCTGATGTCCGAGGACATCCCCGGGCTGCACTTCATTACCCTGAACCACTCCACGGCAACGCTTGAGATCTACGAGAATCTGGGGCTGCACCAGCAGTCCTGACGATCGGCGAGAGAGGGGCGTATATGGGCTGGACGGTCCTCTACATCGCGTTCGGCATCGTCGCGTTGTGGCTGCTCGGAGAGGTGCTGCTGCAGTACAAGGCCCGGCTGCGGTGGCGGCTGCTGGCGTTCGCCGGGTTCCTCGGCGTGGTCCTCGGAGTGCTGCTTCCGTCGGTGCCCGTCATCGGGGTCGGGGCGATCACGTTCGCCATCGGGCAGACGTACGTCACGCTCTCCTTCCGGCGCGGCTTCTCGACGGGCTGGGCGATCGGCGGCAGCCCCGGCTCCAGCCGGCGGCGCAAGGACGAGATGCCTCCGTTGGAATCCGATCCCACGCTGGAGGTTTCCGACCTCGAGGCCATGCCGCCGATGCAGGAGCAGGACGGGTACGGGCTGGACGGGCCGGAGAGCGGAACCGGCCAGGAGGTCTACCAGCCGCAGCCGCTGCCGGACGACACCGAGCAGTACGGCGTGTACAGCGACTCCGGGTACAACAACTCCGGGTACAGCGACTCCGGGTACAGCGACTCCGGGTACGGCACCGACCCGCAGAGCCCGTACGCCACCTACGGCGAGTACAGCCAGGACGGCCTGGTGGGCCAGGGCGGCTACGCGAACCAGTACGACTACGGGAACGGGCAGTATGCCGCGTACTCCGACCCGTACATCGGCGCCGCCGGGGCGCAGCAGTACGACCAGTACGCGTCCTACGGCGGGCAGCAGTACGACTACGGCACGGGTCAGTACGCGGCCGACCCGTACGGAGCGCCGGCCGATCAGCAGTACAGCCAGACCCCGCCCGGCGGTGTCTGGGTGCCGCAGCAGCGGGACGGTGAGCAGCCGCCGGTTCCCCCGATGCCGGACGAGCAGCCCTACCCGTACCAGCAGGACTACAACAACGGCTACGGCGAGCAGTACCGCTACTGACCCGCCTGTCCGGCCTCCCGGTCCCGGCCCCCGGCCCGGCCGCCACCCTGGCCGCCCGGTAGGGCGGGCCGGGGCCGGACGTCCGCCGTCACTGGGAGCCGCGCCAGTCGTCGCCTTCGACGATCAGGCCGGCGACCAGCGCGCCCGACATCCCGGCGTGCGCGAGCCCGCCGCCGGGATGCGCGGAACCGCCCGCCAGATACAGCCCGGCCAGCGGGGAGCGGTTGTCGGCCCGGAGAAATTCCCCGCGAGCCCCGGCCAGCGCCGGGCCCGGCAGGGAGCCCCCCGGGGCTCCGGTCTCGCGTTCGGTGTCCACAGGGGTCCGCACCTCGCGCCACATCACCCGCTCGGCCAGACCGGGAACCGCCGCGTCGGCCGCCGCCACGACCTGATCGGCATACCGCTCGGTGAGGCCCGCGGCGGTCCAGTCCATCGCCCCGGCCTCGTCCCGCTCCCAGTCGCGGTGCCCGTCACCGGCGAGCCGGTCGGTCCCGGCGGCGGGGCGGTGGCGCGGCACGGTCACGGTCAGCACGACCGGCTCATGAGCGTCGTCCGGCCGCAGCGACGGGTCGTCGGGGCGCAGCACGGTCACGGTGGGGAGGGCGCACGGGCTGCCGGATCGCCCGTCGAGCGCGGCGAGTTCGGCCGCCGGGTCCGCGGCGTGCACCACGGTCCGGTGCGGCACGTCCGCGGGCCGCGCACCGCTCAGCGCCAGTAGGACGGTGAACCGGCCGCAGCCCAGCGGCCCTTCGTCGGGCCAGGGGCGTGCGGGCCCGAAGTTGTACGGGGTCCAGCGCTCGCTGTACAGCCGCCGCGCGTCGATCCCCGACACCACCGTGTCCGCCTCGACACGGCGGCCGTCGGACAGCTCGACGCCGATCGCCCGCTTGTCGTCGAAGGCCACGTCGGCCACCTCGGCGCCGAAGTGGAACTCAACACCCCGCGCGCGGCACCGTTCGAAGAGCGCCTCGGCGAGCGCCCGTATGCCGCCGCGCACGTACCAGGTGCCGAACGTCTGCTCCACGTAGGGCAGCACGGTCGCACTGGCGGGGGCGGTGCGGGGATCGAAGCCGTACGCCAGGGCGTGGCTCCGCAGCAGCGCGGCCAGCCGCGGGTCGCGCAGTTCGCGCAAGGCGGTCTCGGCGAGGCTGCCCGCCTCCGCGCGCGCCCGCCGACCGAACAGCCCGCGTTTCACCACGGTCGGGTACGGGTCGCGCCCGAGCATCCTCCGGTCCCGGCCCAGCGGCTCCTCGAGGAGCGGTCTGCGCGTGGCGTCCCAGACGTCCCTCGCGCGGTTGATCAGCTCGCTCCAGCGCTCACCCGCGCCCGTACCGAAGGCGGTGTCCAGGGCCGCCACGACACCCGCCCGTGAGGCGTTCGGCAGCGAGAGGTCCGTGCCGTCGGCGAAGACGTGCCGTGCGGCCGGGTCCACCTGGGAGAGCTCGACACAACTCTCCAGTGGCTCCCTGCCGGTCTTCACGAAGAGATCGCGGTAGACCGCCGGCAGATGGAGCAGGCCCGGCCCGGTGTCGAAGCCGAAGCCGTCCCGCTCGAAGCGCCGCACACCGCCGCCGTACGTCTCCGCGCGCTCGTACACCGCCACCGAGTGGCCTGCCACGGCCAGCCGGGCGGCCGCCGCCATTGCGCCCATCCCGGCGCCGATCACCGCAATCCGTGCCATGGACGAGACCTTAGCCGCAGGCACCGACAGCGCCGGAGCGGCCCCGGGGAGCCCGATCGCCACGAGGGGTGTGCGGCCGTCCCCACGCACGCGTGGGGACGGGAACGGGGAACTGAGTAGCGGTACTCAGTGGCGGAGATGAGTAGCCGCGCGGATGGGCCCCGACCTGCGCAGACGGAAGAGTGGAGACCACGGAAGGGGCGCAGCGCCGACACCGCCGACACGGGGCGGCGGAATGGCGCGGCACCCCTGCCGGGCGGGGAGCCCACGGGGGATTCGGGGGCTCCACGGGGGAGGCACGGGGGACGGGGGAAACGGGGGAACGGGGGAAACGGGGGAAGCGCTGTCCGTAGCGGCTCGGGGGGATCGAGCCGCAACGGACAGCGCGTTTCCGTGTTTTCGCGCCCCTCGTACGGGCGTCAGGGCGTGCCTTGTCTGCCGCTCACCCGGCCCTGCAGGAGCAGGGACAGCGCGCCGTGCACATCGTCGAGGGACCGCTCGGGCTGGAACGCCTGCCAGTCCAGAGCGGCCACAAGCACCATGCCCACCAGCGCCGCAGCGGTCAGCTGTACATCGATCTCGGGGTTCAGCTCCCCGCCTTCGACGGCGTCCCGCAGCACGGTCTCCACGACGGCCACAGCCTGCTGCCGTACCACCATCAGCGTGGACTGCCAGGCGCGGTTGGTCCGCCACAGCTCGGCCACGTAGAGCTGGGTGAACGCCGGGTAGCGGTCGATGAAGACGAGTGCGGCCCGGATCATCGCGTCCAGCGCGTCGACCTGGCTGCCGTTCCGCAGGGCGGTCTCGTCCGCCGCCCGCTGGAGCGAGGCGGTGAGCATTCCCACCCCGTGCCGGAGCAGCTCCTCGAAGAGTTCGGTCTTGCTTGCGAAGTTGTAGTAGACCGTGCCCTTGGCGACCCCGGCCCGCTCGGCGATCTCGTCCACCGTGGTGGAGGAGAAGCCCTTCTCCGCTATGAGGGTCACCGCCGCCTCGTAGAGCTTCGTACGTGTGGCCTGGCGGCGGGTGCTGCTGCTGTCCATGCCGCTGATTCTCCCCGCAGCGGCGCTCACTCGCGTCACAGGCTCAGCTCCGGGTGCAGCCGGTCGAGCGTCCAGACCTGTTTGCGACGGGCGGACCACGCGGTGAGTGCCAGGGCGCCCACCGTGAACGCGGTGAGCACCGCGGTGCCCTGCCAGACGGGGCCCAGGCCGCCGCCCGTGATGAGTCGGCGCAGACCTTCGACGACGTAGGTCATCGGCAGGTACGGGTGGATGGCGTTGAAGAAGCCCGGGCTGGTCTGCACGGGATACGTGCCGCCCGCGGAGGTCAGCTGGAGCATCAGCAGGGCCAGCACGAGGATCCTGCCCGCCGGTCCGAAGCGGGCGTTGAGCCACTGCACGATGGCCGCGAAGCAGGCGGTGGTCAGCAGCAGGAAGCCCACCGTGCCGCCCGCCCGGGCCATTTCCAGGCCCAGGCCCCAGTGCAGTACGGACATCAGCGCGGCCGTCTGCAGCACCCCGAGCGCGGCGACGGGCAGCCACCCGGCGACCGCGATCCGCCACGAGGAGGCGCCGGCCGCCAGCGCCCGGCGGTTGAGCGGCTGGATCACCATGTAGGCCACCATCGAGCCCACCCAGAGCGACAGCGGGATGAAGTACGGCGCGAAGCCGGTGCCGTAGTTGGGCGCCTTGTGCATCGACTGCGACGCGAGCTGCACCGGGTCGGACATCACCTCGGTGCGGGCATCCCGGTCCTTCTTCCCGTAGTCGGGGATCTTCTCGGCGCCGTCGTGCAGTCCGCCGGCCAGCTTCCCCGACCCGTCGGCCAGTTTGAACATGCCGCCTTCGAGAGTGTTCGCGCCGTTGGAGAGCCTGCCGATCCCGCTGTCGAGATCGCCCGCGCCCTGCTCGGCGGTGCCGAGCCCCGAGTGCAGGGTCCCGGCGCCCCTGGCGACCTCGTGCGCGCCCTTGTTGAGAGCGTTGATCTTGGCGACCACGGAGTCCAGGTCCTGGCCCAGGGTAGGGGCGCGGTCGGCGAGGTCGAGCGCCATACGGTTCAGCCCGTCCAGATGGGATGCGAGCTCGTCGACGCTCTTGTGGTCCTGGACCAGGCTGTTGAAGTCCGCGGCGAGATCGGCCGCCGTTTCGGCCTTGTCCGCGGCGTTCTTGAGCTGGGGGCAGGCCGAGTCCAGCTCCAGCGCGCCCTCGCACCGGTCCGCGTAGATCTTCGCCAGGGCGTCCGCGGCGAGGCGGGTGTCCTTGGCCGCCGTGGCAGCGTCGGCGGGCAGCGTGCCGAGATCCCTCTTGAGCTGCCGGCTCGCCCCGGCGACGTTCCGGGCGCTGTCGCCGATCTGCTGGCCGTGGTCCTTCAGGAACGGGCCCGCCTTGTCGGCCATGGCGTTGACCTTGTCGGCGAGTGCCTGGGTGCCGTCGGCCACCTTCTGCGAGCCGTCCTTGAGCTTGCCCGCACCGGTGTGCAGCTTCGTGGTGCCGTCCTTCAGCTTCCGGCTGCCGTCCTTGGCGTCGGTCAGGCCGACCGCGAGGTCGCCCGTGCCCTTCTTCGCCTTCCCGATCCCTCCTTCGAGGTCGTCCGCGCCCTTCGCGGCTTTCACCGTCTTCCCGTGGATGTCGGAGAAGGAGACGAAGATCTTGTCCAGGAAGCTCCGGGAGGTCTTCCTCGAAGCCGCCGAACGCACCTCGGAGAACACGGTCTTGGAGATCTGCCCGACGATGTAGTTGTTGGCATCGTTGGTGCGGACCTGGAGGGCTCCGGTCTCCGGTTTGTCACCGGAACTCGACGCGACCCGCTTGCTGAAGTCGGCCGGTACGGCCATGGAGAGGTAGTACGTCCCGTCCTGTACGCCCTCGCGGGCCTCGGCGGGGCTCACCTCGTGCCACTCGAAGGTCTTGCTGTCACGCAGACCACGAACGATGTCGTCGCCCGCCTCGATCTTCTTGCCCTGCGCGGTGGCGCCCTTGTCGGAGTTGACGAGAGCGACCGGGATCTTCTCAAGGCGGCCGTAAGGGTCCCAGAAGGACCACAGATAGAGCGCTCCGTAGAGCAGCGGCAGGAGCAGGAGGGCGGCGAGCGCCGCCCGCGGGAGCCTCCCCCTGCCGAACCGCTTCAGCTCAAGCGCGGCCAGTTTCGGCGAGCGCATCCGCCGCCCCCTCTTCCTTCTCGTCCTTCTCGTCGTTCTCGTGCTTGTCGTCGGCCGCGTCCCCGGCCGGTGCCTCACCGGGATTCCCCGAATCCCGGTGAGGCTCCTGCTCCTTGCGCGGCGCGGTGGAGACGACCAGCGTGTCGGCCGGTGCCTCGCTGCACACCGCCAAGACCGTCGTTCCGTCCTCCGCCAGGCTCCGCAGCATGGTCCAGGCCTGCTCGCGCTCGGCGTCCGAGAGCTTGAGGTCGGTGTCGTCGACGGCCAGCAGCCGCGGGCGGCAGATCAGCGCGAGAGCCACCGAAAGCCTGAGCACCTCGAGCCGGTCCAGGTCCCGTACGGCCGTGCGCTGCCCCTTCGGCAGCGACGGCAGATCCAGTCCCGCGGCCTCGAGGGCGCTGTCGATACGGCGCCGGGCGTCCGCGGCGCGCTCGTGCCGGGGGCGCAGCAGGGTGCGCAGCGAACCATCGAACCGGCGCTGCAGCAAGGCGCGTTCCCGAAGGTGCTCGGCGACGGTGAGCGCCGGATCGACGTCCGTGATGCCAGGTGCCGGGCCGAGTGCGCTGATCCGGCGTACGGCGGCCATCTTCCCCCTGCCGCGAGCGCTTCCGGGCAGTCGCAGCCCGGCTACCTCCGCGTGGCCCGCGGTGGGGCGCATCCGTCCGGTGAGCGCCAGCAGCAGACTGGTGCGGCCCGAACCCGAGGGCCCCTCCACGGCGATGAGCGCCCCGGGCTCCGCGCTGATGTCCACGTCGCGGAACGCCCAGCCGCGGGGGCCCTCGACGCCGAAGCCCTCGGCTGTGACCGCCGCCCCGTGCGGGGCCGCCCCGTGCGGGGTGCTGTCCACGAAACCTCCCTCGAACCTGCTGTGCTTTTCTTTTGAACTGACTGGTCAGTTCAAAAGTATGGCGCATGGCTCGGGGTCATCTCAAGGCGGGGTATCGGGAGCGGGAAAACCGCAGGTCAGGGTGAATTGTCAGTGGTGTGCCCCACGATGTGGGCATACGGCACAGAGCCGTCCGCGACGACTGGAGGTTCGTCATGGCTCGTACGCCCGCCCGTCGCCAGGCCGGCCCCGATGGCAGTGCTTCGCGCCTTCCCCCGGCAGGGCGCCGCCGCACCAGCCGTCCCGACCCCTCGCCGATCGGCCCCGCGCACGATGTGCACCCCGTCGTGCGGCGGGCCACCGCCCCGCCCGAGGCCCTCGGCCTGCTTGCCCAGGCCCGTCAAGGCCTCGACGAGGCGGCGGAGTTGGAGACCTCGAACGAGCGCTACGCCACCGCGCACCTCGCCGCCCTGCGTACTGCGGCGGCCGTGCTCGCGGTCCGCGGCCGGCCCGACGCAGTCCCGCGCCGCAAGCAGCGAATCCGCAGCGCCTGGGAGGTGTTGCCCGAGGTCGCACCCGAACTCGCCGAATGGAGCATGCTGTTCGCCTCCGGAGCGAGCCGCCGTGCACACGCCGAGGCGGGGATTCGGGACGCGTCCAGCCGCCGTGACGCCGACGACCTGATACGCGACGCGGGGATGTTCCTGCGCGTCGTCGAGCGGCTGCTCGTGCTGCAACCGTCGCTGCCGCAGCCCAGGGTGGACGCCCGGCCCGACGCCGGATGACCTCTGGAGGCAATAGGGTGGGAAGCGCGTTGCACCAGTTCGTTTCCCGCCGCCCGCGGCGGTCCCGCGCCGAGGAGCCACCCGCTGTGTCCGACCCGATGCGCCCCCGCGCCTCCCTCCGTACAGCCGTGGTCTGGGAGGTGCTCCAGGACGCCCTGGAGGGCCGGGTGAAGACCGCCGGCCGGGAAGCCCTGGATGTCCTCGATACCGGCGGTGGCACCGGCAATTTCGCGGTGCCGGTGGCCCGGCTCGGCCACCGTGTGACCGTGGTCGACCCCAGCCCCAACGCTCTGTTCGCCCTGGAGCGGCGGGCGGCGGAGGCGGGGGTCGCCGACCGGGTGCGCGGCGTGCAGGGCGACACCCAGGGCCTCTTCGACGTGGTCGACCGCAGCGGATACGACGCGGTGCTCTGCCACGGCGTGCTCGAGTACGTCGACGACCCGGCCGAGGGCTTGGGGAACGCGGTCGCGGCACTTCGCCCGGCCGGAACCCTGAGTCTGCTCGCGGCGGGTCTGGGCGGCGCCGTCCTGGCGCGGGCGCTCGCCGGTCACTTCAACGAGGCACGGCAGGCGCTCGCCGACCCGGACGGCCGCTGGGGCGAGGGCGACCCGGTGCCCCGCCGTTTCACGGCCGACCAGCTGACCGAGCTCGTCTCCGCGACCGGCCTCACCATCGGGGCGGTGCACGGCGTCCGCGTCTTCGCGGATCTCGTGCCCGGCGTGCTCGTCGACACCGAGCCCGGTGCCGTTGAGGCACTGCTGAAGCTCGAGGCGGCCGCAGCGGAGCTGCCCACGTTCCATTCTGTGGCCACGCAGCTCCATGTGCTCGCCGAGCGCGACGCCGGCTGAATCCCCACAGGTGGGGCGAACGGAGCCGATCGGCGACGGGTCGGCGCATGCAGTAGCCCACACGCCACCCGATCGGCCCCACGGCCCCGTATGATCGGGGGACATGGTCCGGCATGACGGACGGGAGGCACGGGAATGCACGTTCCAGCACCTGACCCGCCACGGCGGTCCGTATTGGCGAATTGGCGCAGAGGGGCGGGTTTCACGGGGGCGATTCCCTGCCTATCCTGAAAGGGTCGCACCCCGGTTGCCCCCCGCGACCGACGAGTAGGAGGACTCCGTGCCGCTCTCGGAGCACGAGCAGCGAATGCTCGAGCAAATGGAGCGAGCGCTGTACGCCGAAGATCCCAAGTTCGCGACAGCGCTTGAGGGAAGCGGGCTGCGTACGTACACCCGGCGACGGGTCTACCAGGCGGTCGCGGGCTTTCTGGTGGGTATCGCGCTCCTCATGGCCGGAATGGTCGCCCAGCAGATCTGGATCAGTGTGGTGGGCTTTCTCGTCATGCTGGGGTGCGCACTGCTGGCAGTCACCGGCTGGCGCAAAGCGCCCAAACCCGGTGAGCAGCAAGCCGCTGACGCGGGCGGTCACGGAGGCGGACCGCATCGCCGTCAGTCCCGTCGGCGCCGGTCCATGATGAACCGAATCGAGGAGCGGTGGCAGCGCCGCCGCGACGAGCAGGGCCACTGAAACGGCTCCTGAACGGAAGTCCTGAATCTCGCTCATGAGGGGCGGTCACCGCTGTGGTGACCGCCCCTCATCGCTGCTCCATCGCTGCTCGGTGGGGCTGTTCCGGTCCGGTCAGGCGGGTCGGTGTTGCTGCTTCGGTCCGGGTCGGGCGGTCGGTGTCTGCCGCTCCGGTCCGGTTGCGCGGTCGGGTCACTGCTCCGGTCCGGGTCGGTGTTGCCGCTCAGGCCGGTCACCGCTCCGGTCCGGTCGCTGCCTTTCCGGGCCCTTCCGACCAGCCCTATCCCTGCTGCCGGCTGGGCCGGACGGCCCGCCGCAGTGCCCTCGCCCAGCGCTCCACGCCCCACCGGGCCACCAGCGCGGACCACCACCGCGAACAGGCCCACACCACCCGCACCGACGAGCGCGGAGCGAGCAGCGCCCGTACCCGGGCGCCCCGGCCCGCGGTCGCGTGCAGACCGGCCCTGACCCGACGCACATCTGCCGCCGGACCGGTCGACGCACGTGGCTGCGGCGCGTACAGCACCTGCTCCACCGCGTCCGCCACCCGGTGCGCCGACTCGGCAGCCGCGCTGTCCAGCTCGCCGCTCCGGACGATCCGGGCCGCCGCCTGCCGTGGCGTCTGGGAGTCGTCCGGCAGGATGCCGTAGTCCCACCCGGAGTCGATGAGCTCACGCCATGCGGCCAGGGTTCTGTCGGTGGTTTCTTCGGTGTTGTCGAGGCCGTCGCCGGCGGTACGGCCCTCGCCCCCGAGCCGCCGACGGCGGGTGCGTGTCCGCCACAACAGCGGCAGGGCCGGCACCAGCAGCACCGTCAGGCCGAGTGCCGCGGTGGCCAGGATCGTACCCACCGGCAGCCCGCGGTCCGTGGGTCCGCCGCCCGTCTGCTGGGCCGGAGTCCCGCACTCGCCCAGCCGCTTCATCTCGGGTGTGCAACTGTCCGAAGGAGAAGGCTCGGCCGAGGGGGCAGCCGAACCCGTCGGCCGCGGCACCGCCGGGTCGGCGGCACCGCCGGACGGAGTCTCCTCGACCGCGTAGTCCGGCACGGTGCCGCGCGTCGGGGTGGGCTCGAAGCGGGTCCAGCCCACGCCCTCGAAGTACAGCTCGGGCCAGGCGTGCGCGTCCTTCAGACCGACCGCCATCGAGCCGTCCGTGTTCGAGGTGCCGGGCGTGAAGCCCACCGCGACCCGCGCCGGGATGCCGAGGGTCCGCGACATCGCCGCCATCGAGAAGGCGAAGTGGACGCAGAAACCCTCCTTCTGCTTCAGGAAGCGGGCGATGGCGTCCGCCCCGCTGCCGGCCTCGACCTCGGTGTCGTAGGTGAAACCGCCGTTCGAGGCGAACCAGTCCTGGATCCTGACGGCCCTCTCGTACGCATCGGAGGCGCCGGAGGTCACCTCGCGCGCCGTGCGGCTCACCACTTCGGGCAGCGCATCCGGCACCTTCGTGTACTCCTGCTGCAACGCCGAAGGCGCCGGACCCGCCGCTGCCAGCTGACCGGCGGTCGGCTCCACCAGCAGGCTCGAGACCTGGTACTCGGCCCCGCGGGTCGTCTGTCCCCGGTCGCCGACCAGAGTGCGGCCCTCCGGCTCGAACCGCCACCGCCCGTCGATCTTCACCTGGCTCGCCGGATAGGGCAGCGGCAGCCAGTTCTGGCGGTACCAGTCGGCCGCCGCCACATTGCTCCGGACCGCGGTCGTCCGCACCCCCGTGCCCAGCCCAGGAGGATCGGGCAGCGTCTTCGGCACATCGGTCACCCGGCGTTCCGAGGGCTTCCATGAACTGCCGTCGAACCGGTCGAGCGCGACGATCCGCAGATACATGTCCTGGGTACTGTCCGAACTCGTCCGGTACGTCAGCACCTCCCGGTCCTCCGGCTGGTTGAGGCTGTTCTGCAACGACACCAGAGGATTCACCGCGGAGATCGTGCCGCCGCCCGGCCCAGAGCCCTGACCACGCCCCCTGGTGTCCAGCAGGCCGCCGCCCAGCGACGGCAGGACCGCGGGCACCACCAGGGCGATGCCGAGAGCCACGGCGCCGATCCGTCGACCCGTACGCACCGGGGCGACCGCAGGTCCTCCGGCACCCGGCTGAAGACCCGCTCCGAGGCGGCTGGGAGCCCGCGGAGCAGCTCCGAACACCCGCCCCCACTGCGAGAGCCGGTCCCGCCCCTCGGCGAGCAGCAGAAGCAGATAGCCGCAGGCCGCCAGCACGAACCACAGCCAGCGCGCCCCGCCCTGGGACAGCCCCGCCGCGACCGAGTACAGCGCGAGCAGCGGCAGCCCGGCCGGCGCGGCACTGCGGTACGTCACCGCGAGCGCGTCCACGATCAGCCCGATCACCAGCACGCCGCCGACCAGCAGCAGCCGTATGCCCGAGGTCACCGGCGCCGGGATGGCGTACCGCCCGACGTCCTCGCCGCCCTCGGTCAGCAGCTGGCCGAACTCCGCGAAGGCGGCCGGCCCCGGCAGCACCCCGCCCAGTGCCTGCTCCCTCGTGAAGGCCACCGTCAGCAGCAGCAGCGCCATCAGGGCCTGCACCACCACCGTCAGCGGCCTGGCCAGCGGCACCCTGCGGGTCAGCGCGCCCACCCCGGAGACGACCGCCACAAGGATCGCCGCCTGCAGAATCCACCCGGCCGGATCGACCAGCGGCAGCAGGGCGCACGCCGCCAGCAGCGTCGCCAGCGCCGCACAGATCGTGAGCCGTCCCCGCCCGCTCATGCCATGCCCCCCGCCGGACCGCCCGTGGGCGATCCCGTGCTCGTACGGTCCCGGTCCGCCTCCCGCCACAGCCGCGGCAGGGACTGGCCCGGCGCGACCGGCAGCACCGTCCAGCCCGCCTCGCGCAGCAACCGCAGCTGCTCCTGGAAGGAGTCCTGGCCGCTGTCCCGCCCGTCCCTGGTCCAGGCGGCGCCGTCCAGTACGAACGCCACCGCCGCCCCGCTGCGCTGCCGCATCCGGGCCACCACCGCGGTCTGCTCATCGTCGAGGCTGCCGAGGAAGGCCACCAGCAGCCCTTCCCGGCCGCCGCGCAGCACGTCGTACGCCCGCGACAGCCCGCTCTCCTCGGAGTGGTCCACCACGGCGAGAGTGTCCAGCAGCAGCCCCGCCGCGTCCGAGGTGTCCCCGCCGAAGCCGCCTGCCCCCTCCGGGCCGGGCACCGAGCTGCCGGTGTCGGTCAGCAGCCGCACCGAGAAGCCCCGCTCCAGCATGTGCACCGCTGCCGATGCCGCACCCGACACCGCCCACTCGAAGGCCGAGTCGGGCCCCGCGCCCCGGTGGGCGATCCGCCTGGTGTCCAGCAGCACCGTGCACCCGGCCCGGTGCGGCTGTTCCTCGCGGCGCACCATCAGCTCGCCGTACCGTGCCGTGGACCGCCAGTGCACCCGCCGCAGATCGTCCCCGTGCCGGTAGCCGCGAGGGATCACGTCGTCCTCGCCCGCCAGCGCCGGCGACCGGTGCCGTCCGTCGCCGTACCCCGAGGCCTCGCCCGTGAGCCCGATGGCGGGCAGCGGCTCGATCCGCGGCACCACGGTCAGCGTGTCGTACGTGCTGAAAGCCCTGGTCAGCTCGCACATCCCGAACGGGTCGGTCAGCCGCAGCTGCAGCGGCCCCAGCGGATAGCGGCCGCGCAGATCGGACCGGACCCGGTAGGACACCTCGTGCCGCCCGCCGGGCTCCACCCGGTCCAGCACGAAACGGGGCCGCGGCCCCAGCACGTACGGAACCCGGTCCTGGAGCATCAGCAGCCCGGTCGGCAGCCGCGAGACATTGTCGACCCGCAGATGCACCCGCGACTCGGAGGCGGCGGGCACGCGCGCGGGGGAGAGCCGCCGGCTGCCCGCCACCTGGTATCGGGTCCGCAGCAGCACGCCCACGCACACCAGCGGCAGCGCGGCCAGCAGCAGGCCCACCCGCAGCAGATCGGCCTGGCCGAGGACATAAGCGCAGATCGCCGCGGCGACACCTGCCGCGAGGAAGGACCGCCCGCGCGTCGTCAGCCCGGCCAGCGCGCCCCGGAGGCCGCCTTCGTCGCCCTCGCCCGCTGCCGGTGACGGCGCCGCGGACATCACAGCCCCCGGGCCCCGGGCGGCTGCTGGTCGTGTGGCTGACGCCATTGCGGCGCGGACGGGTCGGGCACCGGAGTGCGCGCGAGTATCTCGGTGACGACCTGCTCGGCCGTGCGCCGGTTCAACTGCGCCTGCGCGGTGGGCAGCAGCCGGTGCGCCAGCACCGCCACGGCCAGCGTCTGCACATCGTCGGGCAGCGCGAACTCGCGGCCGCTCAGCGCCGCCGCGGCCTTCGCGGCCCGCAGCAGGTGCAGCGTCGCCCGTGGTGACGCGCCCAGCCGCAGCTCAGGATGTTTGCGGGTGGCCGTTACGAGATCCACCGCATAGCGCCGCACCGAATCGGCCACATGGACCGTACGCACCGCGTCCACCAGTTTCACGATCTCGTGTGCGTGCGCCACCGGCTGCAGATCGTCCAGCGGCGAGGAGCCGCCGTGCACATCCAGCATCTCCAGCTCGGCCTCGGGGCTCGGGTAGCCGATCGAGACCCTGGCCATGAACCGGTCCCGCTGCGCCTCCGGCAGCGGGTACGTCCCCTCCATCTCGACGGGGTTCTGGGTGGCCACCACCATGAAGGGACTCGGCAGCTCGTACGTCTGCCCGTCCACGGTGACCTGCCGCTCCTCCATCGACTCCAGCAGCGCCGACTGGGTCTTGGGCGAGGCGCGGTTGATCTCGTCGCCGATCACGATCTGCGCGAAGATCGCACCCGGCTTGAATTCGAAGTCCCGGCGCTGCTGATCGAAGACGCTCACCCCGGTGATGTCCGAGGGCAGCAGGTCCGGAGTGAACTGGATACGCCGCACCGAGCAGTCGATGGAGCGCGCCAGCGCCTTGGCGAGCATGGTCTTGCCCACCCCCGGCACATCCTCGATGAGCAGATGCCCCTCAGCGAGCAATACGGTCAGTGAGAGCTTTACGACCTCCGGCTTGCCCTCGATCACGTTCTCCACCGACCTGCGGATCCGCTCCGCTGTGGTGGTCAGATCCGTAAGGCTCGCTCGATCGTCATAGGTCGTCACCCGGCCCTCCTCGGCCCGTTCTTCGGGCCGGAGCCCGCTCGACGGACCCGGCCCACCCCGATACGTGCGCACCGCACCCAGGGATCCGGGAGCGATGCCACACCCCGCATTCTTGCCGCCCGCGCGGCTTTACGTCACTCGGCTGTGGATAACCGGGATCGTTGTGCCGCCCCCCGACCCACATTGTCATGTCCTCACGGGCGCTGCGGATCGATCTCCCGGAGAAGTCCCGTGGTGACGTCGAAGACGAAGCCGCGGACGTCGTCGGTATGCGGCAGGAACGGCGAGGTGCGTACCCGCTGCATCGCCTGCCGGACGTCCTGGTCGACGTCGCGGAAGGCCTCCACTGCCCACGTCGGCCGCTGTCCGACCTCCATCTCCAGCTCGTGCCGGAAGTCCTCGGTCAGGCTCTCGAGTCCGCATTGGGTGTGATGGATCAATATGACGGAGCGCGTGCCGAGCGCCCGCTGGCTGATCGTGAGTGAACGGATGGTGTCATCGGTGACCACTCCGCCCGCGTTGCGGATGGTGTGGCAGTCGCCGAGACGGAGACCCAGTGCGTCGTGCAGGTCGATCCTCGCGTCCATGCAGGCGACCACGGCCACGTTGAGGACCGGGCGGGCGTCCATGCCGGGGTCGGCGAAGCCCTCGGCGTACTTCCGGTTGGCCTCGATGAGACGGTCGGTGACGGTGCCGCCGGTTCGGGCGGAACCGGAGGGTTCCGCGGGAAGGTGCGCAGATGTCGACATGGATACGACGGTAGCTGTCACCGCAGGCCAAGGCTCCTGGTGAGTTCGGGCAAAGGTGGCCAACGCGCCGTGCTGTGAGGTACCCCACAAGGGGGATGACCTGGCGGCCGTACGGGTGGAGGACGCATTTCACGGCGCGCAGGCCAGTTGGTTGACCGGGGGGACGAGTGGACTAAAGTGGCGCGAAGTGGGAGGCGTGATGCTCCCCTCGGAACCGAAATCCCCCGCGTGCGCGGCGCGTACGTATGGCTCGGCCTCCTCCCGCTCCCGGTTGGCTGACGCCCCTTCCCCGGCGCCAGCAGGCCACTTCCCCTTCAGAGCGGGCGGGGACCCGGTTGTACGTGCGCCTGCGTACGCCGGACCTGAGAGGGGCGCATGAGCGAGACCCGACATGTCCCGGTGATGCTCCAGCGGTGCCTGGACCTGTTGGCCCCAGCTCTAGCCCAGCCCGGTGCGATCGTCGTCGACTGCACCCTCGGCCTCGGCGGTCACAGCGAAGCCCTGCTGAGCACCTTCCCCTCGACCCGGCTCGTCGGACTCGACCGGGACACCGCGGCCCTCAAGCTCGCCGGTGAGCGGCTCGCGTCCTACGGGGACCGCGCGACCCTCGTGCACGCCGTCTACGACGATCTGCCCGAGGTTCTGGAGAACCTCGGCATCCCGCGCGTGCAGGGCGTCCTCTTCGACCTGGGCGTGTCGTCCATGCAGCTCGACGAGGCCGAGCGCGGTTTCGCGTACGCCCAGGACGCTCCGCTCGACATGCGGATGGACCAGTCGGCGGGCATCAGCGCGGCCGAGGTCCTCAACACCTACCCGCCGGGCGAACTGGTCCGCATCCTGCGCAGCTACGGCGAGGAGAAATTCGCCCGCAAGATCGTCGAGGTGGTGGTCCGCGAGCGGGAGAAGGAGCCGTTCAGCAACAGCGCCCGGCTGGTCGAGCTGATCCGCGGCGCGCTCCCGCAGGCGGCCAAGCGCACCGGCGGCAACCCGGCCAAGCGCACCTTCCAGGCTCTGCGTATCGAGGTCAACGGCGAGCTGCCGGTGCTGGAGCGGGCCGTCCCCGCTGCCGTCCGCGCGCTCGCCGTCGGCGGCCGGATCGCTGTCCTCTCGTACCACTCGCTGGAGGACCGGCTGGTCAAGCAGGTGCTGGCGGAGGGCGCGACGACCACCGCTCCGCCCGGGCTGCCGGTCGTCCCCGAGCGCTACCAGCCGCGGCTGAAGCTGCTCACCCGGGGCGCCGAGCTGCCGACGGAGGAGGAGGTCGCCGAGAACCGGCGCGCCGCCCCGGCCCGGCTGCGCGGAGCGCAGCGCATCCGGGAGGACGTGGCGTGAAGCGGGCCGTCCGCGGCAGGGCAGCGCGGTTGGCGCGACTGGTACCGGCCCGCTCCGGCGCGGCCGCCCGGACCCCCTTCGTACTGCTCGTCGTCGTGCTTCTGGGCACCGGGCTGATCGCGCTGCTGCTGCTGAACGCGTCGCTGAACCAGGGGTCGTTCCAGCTGAGCAGGCTGGAGAAGGAGACCGACGACCTGACGGACCAGCAGCAGACCCTGCAACAGCAGGTCGACGGATACTCGGCCCCGGACGCGCTGGACAAGCGGGCCCGGGAGCTGGGAATGGTGCCCGGCGGGAGCCCGGTGTTCCTGAACCCCGACGGTACGGTCCCCAGCCCCCCGGCCTCGGTCTCCGCCTCGGCAGACCCCTCCACCGCGGCCGCCGCCTCCCCTCAGCCGGTGCAGTCGTCCGCGGCCGCACCGCAGCCGGTGCAGTCGACTGCTGCCGCGCCGCAACCGGTGCCGTCCGCCCCAGCCGCGCCCCAGCCCGTGCCGTCGACCGCAGCGGCGCCGCAGCCCGTGCAGTCCACCGCAGCCGCGACCGCCCCGGAGCAGGGCACGGCGCCGGCGAGCGCCCCGGAGGCCACTCCATGACCCCGCCCAAGGAGCCGCCACGCCGCCGCGTACCGGGGCCCTCCGCCCCGCGAGGCGACGCCCGCGGCCCACGCCGCGCGGGCTCCGCGCGCCCCGCCCGCCCGCCGGCCCGCGCCCCCCAGCTGATCCGTCTCGCCAGCCCCCGCCCGAGGCTGCGCCTGGTCGGTTTCGGCCTCACCCTCGTCCTGCTCGCCTTCGTCGTCCGCCTCCTCCAGGTGCAGGCGGTGGACGCGGGAACCTACGCGGCCAAGGCAGACGTCAACCGATATGTGACGCACACTCTCTCCGCCGAGCGTGGTCCGATCACCGACCGGGCCGGGATCGCCCTCGCCACCAGCGTGGACGCGTACGACATCACCGCCGACCCGTTCCGCTTCACTCCCGAGCAGAGCAAGACCGAGGACGCCCCGCAGCAGGCCGCGGCGCTGTTGGCGCCGATCCTCGACCAGGACGAGCGGGAGCTCGCCGAGAAGCTCTCCAAGCCCGAGGCGCGCTACGTGGTGCTGGCCCGCCGCCGCACCCCCCAGGTGTGGAACCAGATCAAGGATTTGAAGAACGCCTTCGCCGAGAAGGAGGCCGAGGGCAACGGCGCCAATGTTCTCGCCGGGGTCTTCCAGGAGCCGCACACCAAGCGGGTCTATCCGAACAAGGATCTCGCCGCCGGGATACTGGGCTTCGTCAACGGCCAGGGCCGCGGTGGCGGAGGGCTCGAGGCCAAGCTCGACAAGGAGCTGGCCGGCAAGGACGGCAAGATCACGTACGCCCAGTCCGGCGGCCGCCAGGTCCCCACCCTGGGCGCCCAGGAACAGCCCGCCGTCCCCGGCTCCGGCGTCGAGCTGACCATCGACCGCGACATCCAGTGGGCCGCCCAGAAGGCGATCAGCGAGCAGGTCGAGGAGTCCCGGGCGGACCGCGGCTACGTCATCGTTCAGGACAACCGCAGCGGCGAGATCCTGGCCATGGCCAACGCCCCCGGCTTCGACCCCAACGACCTCTCCACCTCCGGCGGCTCCTCCCTCGGCAACGCGGCGCTGCAGGACGCGTACGAGCCGGGCAGCACCAGCAAGGTGATGTCCATGGCCGCGGTGCTGGAGGAGGGCGCCGCCACGCCCGGGACCCACGTCACCGTCCCCAACCGGCTGCACCGTGCCGACCGGCTCTTCGCCGACGACATCGATCACCCCACCTGGTACCTGACCCTCAACGGAGTGCTCGCCAAGTCCAGCAACATCGGCACGATCCTCTCCGTCGAGCAGTTGGGCGCCACGAAGCAGCAGTCCAACCGGGTCCTCCACTCCTATCTGCGGAAGTTCGGCCTCGGCCGGCCGACCGGCCTCGGATTCCCCGGCGAGACCCCCGGCATCCTGGCCAAGCCGAAGGACTGGAGCTCGTCCCAGCAGTACACGATCCCCTTCGGCCAGGGCCTGTCCCTCAACGCCGTCCAGGCGGCCTCCGTGTACTCCACGATCGCGGGGGGCGGCGAGCGGATCGAGCCGACCATGGTCCGCGGCACCCGCGGCCCCGACGGCCGCTTCACCCCCGCCCCCGCCCCCGAGAAGACCCGTGTCGTCAGCGAGCGGACAGCCAGGACCCTGGCCACCATGCTGGAGTCGGTGGTCGACGACGAGCAGGGTACGGGCTCCAAGGCCCGTATCCCCGGCTACCGCGTCGCGGGCAAGACCGGCACCTCCAACCGGGTGGATCCGGACACCGGCCGCTACAAGGGCTACACGGCATCCTTCGCGGGCTTCGCGCCCGCCGACCGGCCGCGGCTCACCGTCTACTGCGCCGTGCAGAATCCGACCAGCGGCAGCTACTTCGGCGGTCAGGTCTGCGGCCCGGTCTTCAAGCGGGTCATGGAGTTCTCTTTGAAGACCCTCCAGGTACCCCCGACCGGCAAGGGGCCCGCGCGCCTCCCGGTCGCCTTCGAACCCAGTGAGTGAGAGCAGGCCAGTTCCGTGACGACAACCACCCCCGATCCCGGGAACCGGGAGCAGCCACGCCCCTCCCTTCGCGGCGGGCCCGGTGAGCCCGGTACGCTCACCGCCGTGCCACAAGCTGATCAGTCCCCACCCACTCCGCAGGATGCTCCCGTGACCTACCCGGGAGCACCACGACCGGACCAGGTCCGCCCGACACCGCTCGCGGCGCTGGCGGATCACTTGGGGATCAAGGTCCCCGATACGGCCGGGGAGGCCGCGGCCACCGGCATCACGCACGACTCGCGCGCCGTACGCCCCGGCGACGTCTACGCGGCGCTGCCCGGCGCCCGCTTCCACGGCGCGGACTTCGCCGCCCAGGCCGCCGACCTCGGCGCCGCCGCGATCCTCACCGACTCCGCGGGCGCCGACCGAGCGGCCGGCACCGGGGTTCCGGTCCTCGTCGTGGACGACCCGCGCCGCCGGATGGGCGCCCTGGCCGCCGCGATCTACGACGAGCCGGGCCACGATCTGCTGCAGATCGGCATCACCGGCACGTCCGGCAAGACCACCACCGCGTACCTCGTCGAGGGCGGGCTCCGGGCCGCGGAGGAGAAGCGCCACACCGCCGTGGAGGGGAGCGGCGGCCGGCGGACGGCGCTGACCGGCCTCATCGGCACCGTCGAGTCGCGGATCGGCGACGAGCGGATGAAGAGCGAGCGGACCACACCGGAGGCCACCGACCTCCAGGCGCTCTTCGCGGTGATGCGCGAGCGCGGCGTCCGCTCGGTCGCCATGGAGGTCTCCAGCCACGCCTTGGTCCTCGGGCGGGTCGACGGCACGGTCTTCGATGTCGCCGTCTTCAACAACCTCAGCCCCGAGCACCTCGACTTCCACCCGGACATGGAGGACTACTTCCAGGCGAAGACGCAGCTCTTCACCCGGCGCCGCAGCCGGGCCGGGGTGGTCAACCTCGACGACGAGTACGGCAAGCGGCTCGCCGAGGAGTCCGAGGTCCCGGTCACCACCTTCTCCGCCGAGGGCCACCCGGACGCGGACTGGCGTGCCGCGGATGTCGAGATCGGCCCGCTCGGCTCGACCTTCACCGCCGTCGGTCCCAAGGGTGAGTCCGTACGGGCCGTGGCGCCGCTGCCCGGCACGTTCAACGTCGCCAACGCGCTGGCCGCGATCGCCGCCCTCGTCGTCGCCGGGATCGACCCGCAGACCGCCGCCGACGGCGTCGCCGCCGTCCCGGGCGTGCCGGGCCGCCTGGAGCGTGTCGACGCGGGCCAGCCATACCTCGCCGTCGTCGACTACGCCCACAAACCGGACGCCGTCGAATCGGTGCTGCGCGCCCTGCGCAAGGTCACCGAGGGAAGCCTGCACGCCGTACTCGGATGTGGCGGCGACCGTGACCCCCACAAGCGCCAGGCGATGGGCGCGGCGCTGGCCCGGCTGGCCGACACGGCCGTGCTGACCTCGGACAACCCGCGCTCCGAGGACCCGCTCGCCATCCTCGCGACGATGCTCGCCGGAGCCGCCGAGGTGCCCTCGTACGAACGCGGCACGGTCCTGATCGAGGAGGACCGGGCCGCCGCCATCGCCGCTGCCGTCGCCCGCGCCGAGCCCGGCGACACCGTTCTGATCGCCGGCAAGGGCCACGAGCAGGGGCAGGACGTCGCCGGGGTGGTACGCCCGTTCGACGACCGTCAGGTGCTGCGCGAGGCGATCGAGTCCTCAGCCAAGCACCGCAACGACCAGGGATGACAGATCGCCATGCGCGCATACGCCTCCATCCGGCAGCACCCGTGTACCGCCGGAGGTGACCGGTGATCGCACTCTCGCTCGCCGAGATCGTCGCCATCGTCTCCGGGGAGCCGCACGACATACCGGACCTCAGCCGCCGGGTCACCGGACCCGTAGTGATCGACTCCAGGGAGGTGCGGCCCGACAGCCTGTTCGCCGCCTTCCAGGGTGAGCATGCCGACGGCCACGACTTCGCGCAGCGCGCCGTCGAGGCGGGCGCGGCAGCCGTACTGGCCGCCCGCCCCGTGGGCGTCCCCGCGATCGTCGTGGACGATGTGGAGGCCGCTCTCGGAGCCCTCGCCCGCGCCGTCGTCGAACGCCTCGGCACCACCGTCGTCGCCCTCACCGGCTCAGCGGGCAAGACCAGCACCAAGGACCTCATCGCCCAGCTGCTGGAGCGTCGCGGCCCCACCGTCTGGCCGCCCGGCTCCTTCAACAACGAGATCGGCCTGCCGCTCACCGCGCTGCGCGCCGACACCGGTACCCGGCACCTCGTCCTGGAGATGGGCGCCCGGGGCGTCGGCCACATCCGCTATCTCGCCGAGCTCACCCCGCCCGGCATCGGCGTGGTGCTCAACGTCGGCACCGCACACATCGGAGAGTTCGGCGGCCGTGAGCAGATCGCCGAGGCCAAGGGGGAGTTGGTCGAGGTGCTGCCCCCGGCGGACGAGGGCGGTATCGCCGTACTCAACGCCGATGACCCGCTGGTACGGGCCATGTCGGCCCGTACCAAGGCCCGTACGGTGCTCTTCGGCGAGTCCGCGGACGCCGACATCCGTGCCGAGGAGGTCAGCCTCAACGAGGCCGGACAACCCTGCTTCACCCTTCGAACACCCACCGGGTGCAGCGCCGTGACCATGCGGCTGTACGGTGAGCACCACGTGTCGAACGCGCTCGCCGCGGCCGCCGTCGCCCATGAGTTGGGCATGCCCGTCGACGAGATCGCCCTGGCGCTCTCCGAAGCGGGACAGCTCTCCCGCTGGCGGATGGAGGTCACCGAGCGCTCGGACGGCGTGACGGTCGTCAACGACGCCTACAACGCGAACCCCGACTCCATGCGAGCCGCGCTGAGAGCGCTCGTCGCCATGGGAGGAGCCTCACGGGCTGAAGGGGGCCGCACGTGGGCGGTGCTCGGTCTGATGGCCGAGCTCGGGACGGAGTCGCTCGCCGAGCACGACGCGATCGGACGGCTCGCCGTCCGGCTCAACGTCAGCAAGCTCGTGGCGGTCGGGGGCCGAGAGGCGGCCTGGCTCGACATGGGCGCCAAGAACGAGGGTTCGTGGGGTGAGGAGTCGGTGCACGTGTCCGACGCGCGGGCGGCGATCGACCTGTTGCGCAGAGAACTGCGCCCGGGAGACGTCGTGCTGGTGAAGGCATCCAGGGCGGTGGGCCTCGAGCGGATCGCGATGGAGCTGCTCGACAGCGCGGGCGAGGGTGAGGTCGCCGGCCGATGAGGCAGATCCTCTTCTCCGGAGTCATCGGGCTCTTTCTGACCCTGGTCGGCACACCGCTGCTGATCAAACTGCTGGCCCGCAAGGGCTACGGACAGTTCATCCGCGACGACGGCCCGCGGGACCACCACAGCAAGCGCGGTACGCCCACCATGGGTGGTATCGCCTTCATCCTGGCGACGCTGATCGCGTACGTGCTCACCAAGGTCATCACCGGCAGCGACCCGACGTTCTCCGGCGTCCTGGTGCTGTTCCTGATGGCGGGGATGGGCCTGGTCGGCTTCCTCGACGACTACATCAAGATCGTCAAGCAGCGCAGCCTCGGCCTGCGCGCCAAGGCGAAGATGGCCGGCCAGTTCATCGTCGGTATCGCCTTCGCGATCCTGTCGCTCAACTTCGCCGACTCGCGCGGCCAGACCCCGGCCAACGACAAGCTGTCCTTCACCCAGGACTTCGGCTGGTCCTTCGGCCCGGTGATCTTCGCGATCTGGGCGCTGTTCATGATCCTCGCGATGTCGAACGGCGTGAACCTCACCGACGGCCTCGACGGCCTCGCCACCGGCGCCTCCGTGATGGTCTTCGGCGCGTACACCTTCATCGGCGTCTGGCAGTACCAGGAGTCCTGCGCCAACGCGCAGACCCTGACCAATCCGGGAGCGTGCTTCGAGGTCCGCGATCCGCTCGATCTGGCCGTCGTCGCCTCCGCCCTGATGGGCGCCTGCTTCGGCTTCCTGTGGTGGAACACCTCGCCCGCCAAGATCTTCATGGGCGACACCGGCTCGCTGGCCCTCGGCGGCGCGCTCGCGGGCCTGGCGATCTGCTCCCGTACGGAACTGCTGCTCGCCCTGCTCGGCGGACTCTTCGTACTCATCACCATGTCCGTGGTGATCCAGGTCGGCTCCTTCCGGCTCACCGGAAAACGGGTCTTCCGCATGGCACCGCTCCAGCATCACTTCGAACTCAAGGGCTGGACCGAAGTGCTGGTTGTGGTCCGATTCTGGATCATTCAAGGTATGTGCGTGATCGTGGGCCTCGGCCTCTTCTACGCGGGCTGGGCGGCCGACAAGTGACCAGGCAGGACATGGTGGCACCTCCCAGCGGTAGCTGGGGGAGGATCACCGTCGCCGGCCTCGGCGTGAGCGGCGTCAGCGCCGCCCGCGCCCTGGCCGGGCTCGGCGCGTCCGTCACCGTCGTGGACGGCGGCGACGGCGAGCGGCAGCGTGAGACGGCGGCGCAGCTGGAGAAGGACGGCATCACCGTACGGCTCGGCGACGGGACCACTCTGCCCGCCGGCACCGAGCTGGTCGTCACCTCCCCCGGCTGGAAGCCGGACAGCCCGCTCTTCGCCGCAGCGGCGGAGGCGGGCGTCGACGTGGTCGGCGACGTGGAGATCGCGTGGCGGCTCAGGGGCCCCGACGCGGCCCCCTGGCTCGCCGTGACCGGCACCAACGGCAAGACCACCACCGTGCAGATGCTCGCCTCGATCCTGGACGCCGCGGGGCTGCGCACCGCGGCGGTCGGGAACATCGGCACCCCGATCATCGACATCGTGCTGTCCGGGGAGCCCTACGACGTCCTCGCCGTCGAGCTCTCCAGCTACCAGCTGCACTGGGCGCCGAGCGTACGGGCCCACTCGGCCACCGTGCTCAACCTCGCCCCCGACCACCTCGACTGGCACGGTTCCATGCAGGCGTACGCCGCCGACAAGGGGCGCATCTACCAAGGGAATCGGGTCGCCTGCGTCTACAACGCCGCCGACCCCGCCACCGAGGAACTGGTCCGCGCGGCCGATGTCGAGGAGGGCTGCCGCGCCATCGGCTTCACCCTCGGTACTCCCGGCCCCTCCCAACTCGGGGTCGTGGAAGGCATTCTCGTCGACCGCGCCTTCGTCGAGGACCGGCAGCGCAACGCCCAGGAGCTGGCCGAGGTCTCCGACGTACGCCCGGCGGCCCCGCACAACATCGCCAACGCCCTCGCGGCGGCGGCCCTGGCCCGCGCCTTCGGCGTACAGCCCGCGGCCGTACGCGACGGGCTGCGTGCCTTCCGCCCCGACGCGCACCGCATCGCGCACGTCGCGGACGTCGACGGCGTCGCGTACGTAGACGACTCCAAGGCCACCAACACCCACGCCACCGAGGCATCCCTCGCCTCCTTCGAGCACATCGTGTGGATCGCGGGCGGCCTCGCCAAGGGCGCCACCTTCGACGCCCTCGTCGCCGGCTCGGCGAAGCGACTGCGCGGCGCCGTCCTCATCGGTGCGGACCGGGCCCTGATCCGAGAAGCGCTGGCGCGACACGCGCCGGAAATTCCGGTCGTGGATCTGGAGCGGACCGACACTGGGGCGATGGCCGCCGCGGTCCGCGAGGCGGCGCGGCTCGCCCGGCCGGGAGACACCGTACTGCTGGCCCCGGCCTGCGCCTCGATGGACATGTTCGTCAACTACGGCAAGCGCGGAGAGGCCTTCGCCGAGGCCGTGGCCGGCCTCGGGGCCGCCGGCGGGGGACAGGAACAGTAGCCGGGCCCGTCCCCCCGTGCCGAGAAACGATCCGGCGCACACACCACAGGAGGGGACATGACGGCCCGGACGGCGAGACCACCGGCAGCGCTGCGCCCCAAGAAGCGCGGCGCCCCGGCACCCAAGCGCGCACGCCGCACTCCGCTGAGCGGGCTGCGGCAGCTGCACGGCAGGGCACGGCGAGCCTGGGACCGCCCGCTGACCGCGTACTACGTGATCCTCGGCGGGAGCCTGCTGCTCACCGTGCTCGGCCTGGTGATGGTGTACTCGGCCTCGATGATCCAGGCCCTGCAGTCCGGGCTGGCCCCCACGTACTTCTTCCGCAAACAGCTGGTCGCGGCCGTCATCGGCGGCGGCCTGCTGCTGCTCGCGTCGCGGATGCCGGTCCGGACGCACCGGATGCTCGCGTACCCGCTGCTGGCCGTCTCCGTCTTCCTGATGGCCCTGGTCCAGGTGCCGGGGGTGGGGCACATGGTCAACGGCAACCAGAACTGGCTCCAGCTCGGCGGCCCGTTCCAGCTCCAGCCCAGCGAATTCGGCAAACTCGCCCTCGTCCTGTGGGGTGCCGATCTGCTCGCCCGCAAGCAGGACAAGCGGCTGCTGACCCAGTGGAAGCATCTGCTCGTCCCGCTGGTCCCGGCCGCCTTCATGCTGCTCGGACTGATCATGCTCGGCGGTGACATGGGCACCTCGATCATCCTCACCGCGATCCTCTTCGGCCTGCTGTGGCTGGCCGGGGCTCCCACCCGGCTCTTCGCGGGGGTGCTCGGGTTCGCCGGTCTGATCGGCTTCCTCCTGATCAGGACCAGCGAGAACCGGATGGCCCGGCTCGGCTGCATCGGCGCCACCGAGCCGGGCGAGGGCGACCGCTGCTGGCAGGCGGTGCACGGAATCTATGCCCTGGCCAACGGCGGCTGGTTCGGTTCCGGACTCGGTGCGAGCGTGGAGAAATGGGGCGAACTCCCGGAACCGCACACCGACTTCATCTTCGCCGTGACGGGGGAGGAACTCGGTCTGGCGGGGACGCTGTCGGTGCTCGCCCTCTTCGCGGCTCTAGGCTATGCGGGTATCCGCGTGGCCGGACGCACGGAGGACCCCTTCGTGAGGTATGCCGCGGGAGGTGTGACCACCTGGATCACGGCGCAGGCCGTGGTCAACATGGGTGCGGTGCTCGGCCTGCTGCCGATCGCCGGTGTCCCTCTCCCGCTGTTCTCCTACGGGGGTTCCGCCCTGCTGCCCACCATGTTCGCCGTCGGGCTCCTGATCGCCTTCGCACGAGCGGAGCCCGGTGCACGGGCGGCTTTGGCCATGCGGCAGCCTGCTATAAGAAAAAAGCTGGCTGGGGTGAGACGGAAGACGATGAGGCGGCGCGCCAGGAGGCGGCCGTCCGGAGAGCGGTGAATTTCGGTGCATGTTGTACTCGCCGGTGGGGGGACCGCCGGCCACATCGAGCCCGCGCTCGCCCTCGCGGACGCCCTGCGCAGGCAGGACCCGACCGTAGGAATCACGGCCCTCGGCACGGAGCGCGGACTCGAGACCCGGCTCGTACCCGAGCGGGGCTACGAACTGGGGCTGATCCCGGCCGTTCCGCTGCCGCGCAAGCCCACACCGGAGCTGATCACCGTCCCGGGGCGGCTGCGCGGCACGATCAAGGCCGCCGAGCAGATCCTGGAGCGCACCAAGGCCGACTGCGTGGTCGGATTCGGCGGCTACGTCGCCCTGCCCGGCTATCTGGCGGCCAAGCGGCTCGGAGTGCCGATCATCGTCCATGAGGCCAACGCCCGCCCGGGCCTGGCCAACAAGATCGGCTCCCGGTACGCCGCGAGCGTCGCGGTGAGCACACCGGACAGCAAGCTGCGGGGCGCCCGCTACATCGGCATCCCGCTGCGCCGCTCCATCGCCACCCTCGACCGCGCCGCGGTCCGCCCGGAGGCGCGTGCCGCCTTCGGACTCGACCCCAATCTGCCGACGCTGCTGGTCTCCGGCGGCTCGCAGGGCGCACGCCGGCTGAACGAGGTCGTGCAGACGGTCGCCCCGCTGCTCCAGCGCTCCGGCATCCAGATCCTGCACGCGGTCGGCCCGAAGAACGAAATGCCGCACGTGGACAACATGCCGGGTATGCCGCCGTACATCCCGGTACCGTATGTGGACCGGATGGACCTCGCGTACGCCGCGGCCGACATGATGCTCTGCCGCGCGGGCGCGATGACCGTCGCCGAACTGTCCGCCGTCGGCCTCCCGGCCGCGTACGTACCGCTGCCGATCGGCAACGGAGAGCAGCGGCTCAACGCGCAGCCGGTGGTCAAGGCGGGCGGCGGTCTGCTGGTCGACGACGCCGAGCTGACCCCCGAGTGGGTCCAGGGGCAGGTGCTCCCGGTGCTCGCCGATCCGCACCGGCTGTACGAGATGTCCCGCGCGGCCGCGGAGTTCGGACGCCGGGACGCCGACGAGCTGCTGGTCGGCATGGTGTATGAGGCGATTGCCGCACGCCACCAGGCGTGAGGCCGTGCCGGCCCGGGGGTTGACCTCTCCCAGCTGACGCTGGGGGTGCCCCAGGGCCCCAAGCCGGAAGGAGCCCGGGGAGCGTGGCCGGACCGACGACCGCCCAGCGTGGCGCAGAGAAGTCAGCGCCCTCCGGCCCGCCCCCGGCCGCGCCACGCGTGCGCATCCGACTCCCGCGGCCACGCCGCCCCCGCCGCCGTACCGTGGTCGTCGCGCTGATCGCCACGGCGCTGCTCGGCGGGGCGGCCGGATGGGCGCTCTACGGCTCGCAGTGGTTCCGGGTGGAGCGGGTGACGGCGAGCGGGACGCGGGTGCTCACGCCCCACCAGGTGGCCGGCAGGGCGGATGTGCCACTGAAGGCCCCGCTGGCTTCCGTCGACACGGAGGCGGTCGCCGCGCGGCTCCGCGCGGAACTGCCGCGGATCGCCTCGGTCGATGTCGTACGGTCCTGGCCGAACGGAATCGATCTGAAAGTGACCGAGAGAACCCCGGAAGTGCTACTGGAAACGGACGGAAAGTTCGTTGAAGTGGACGCGGGCGGGGTGCGGTTCGCGAGGGTCGAGCAGCGACCCAAGGGTGTTCCGCTGCTGAAATCGGAAGCCGGACAGTCGCCGGGTTCGCGGCGCTTCGGTGCGGGCCGGTTGCAGCGGGAGGCGGTTCGCGTGGCCGCCGGGCTCCCCGGGACGATCCAGCGGGACACCCGGGTGATCCGGGTCCGTTCATATGACTCCATCACGCTTGAGCTGACGGGTGGTCGGACCGTGGTGTGGGGGAGCAGCGAACAGGGGGACGTCAAGGCGCAGGCACTTCTCGCACTGATGAAAATCGCGCGGGGTGCCCGGCACTTCGATGTGAGTGCCCCCACCGCCCCTGCGATGAAGGGGAGTTGACGCGCCGAGCAACGGGCCAGCACCCTGGTTGGCTAGTGCTGTGCGTGATCACATAGGGTGAAAAGAAAAACGGGAGGTTCGGCGTGTTCGTTGAACGCGCAGCACGTGTCGACTTAGTGTCTCGTTCGAAGAGTCCAAGGACAGGACAAACTGGTAACCCTAAACTTGACCGTTAGGGTTCGGGTCGGCGTTCAGGCCGCCCCACAATCGGCATCAGTCCGCGCACCGCGACAACCGCGGGACGCCGGACACGTAACTCGAGGCGAGAGGCCTTCGACGTGGCAGCACCGCAGAACTACCTCGCAGTCATCAAGGTCGTCGGCATCGGCGGCGGTGGCGTCAACGCCATCAACCGGATGATCGAGGTCGGTCTCAAGGGCGTCGAGTTCATCGCGATCAACACCGATGCACAGGCCCTGCTGATGAGCGACGCCGACGTCAAACTCGACGTCGGCCGCGAACTCACCCGCGGCCTCGGCGCCGGCGCCAATCCCGATGTCGGCCGCAAGGCGGCTGAGGACCACCGCGAGGAGATCGAGGAGGTCCTCAAGGGGGCCGACATGGTCTTCGTCACCGCGGGTGAGGGCGGCGGCACCGGCACGGGTGGCGCGCCGGTCGTCGCCAACATCGCACGCACGCTGGGGGCCTTGACCATCGGCGTGGTCACCCGTCCGTTCACCTTCGAGGGCCGTCGCCGCGCCAATCAGGCCGAGGACGGTATCGCCGGCCTGCGCGACGAGGTCGACACCCTCATCGTGATCCCGAACGACCGGCTGCTGTCCATCTCGGACCGCCAGGTGAGCGTGCTCGACGCGTTCAAGTCAGCGGACCAGGTGCTGCTCTCCGGTGTCCAGGGCATCACCGATCTCATCACCACGCCCGGCCTGATCAATCTCGACTTCGCCGACGTCAAGTCCGTGATGTCCGAGGCCGGGTCGGCGCTCATGGGCATCGGCTCGGCACGCGGCGACGACCGCGCGGTGGCCGCAGCCGAGATGGCCATCTCCTCGCCGCTGCTGGAGGCATCCATTGATGGAGCGCGCGGCGTCCTCCTCTCCATCTCCGGAGGCTCGGACCTCGGCCTTTTCGAGATCAACGAGGCCGCACAGCTGGTCAGCGAGGCCGCCCACCCCGAGGCGAACATCATCTTCGGCGCGGTGATCGATGACGCGCTCGGCGACGAGGTACGGGTCACCGTCATCGCGGCGGGCTTCGACGGCGGGCAGCCGCCGTCCAAGAACCGCGACAAGGTCCTCGGCTCGACCGGCGGCAGCCGCGAGGAGTCCTACCCCGGCTCGGGCCGCCCCGCCTCCGACACCGGCGGCCGCTCGTCCTTCGGCGGCCTCGGAGCCGTCGCTCCGCGTGACGAGGAGGAGGAGCGCAGGGAAGCGGCCCCGGCCGGTGAGGTCCCCGCTGCACCGGCCACTCCGCCGCAGGTGCCCCCGGCCCGTCCGTACCAGGACAGCCAGGCCGAGGAGCTGGACGTCCCCGACTTCCTGAAATAAGCACAGCCCGCAGTGATACTTCACAAGGAATCAGCGAGCGGCGCCCACTTCGCCTTCACCAACCGGTGGGGCGGGGTGAGCGCCGCTCCGTACGAGCAGCTCAATCTCGGCGGCTCGGTCGGCGACGAACCCGATGCCGTACGGACCAACCGCGGGCTCGCGGCGGAGTCGCTGGGCCTGGACCCGGCGCTGGTCGTCTGGATGAACCAGGTGCACGGCCGGGATGTGGCCGTGGTCGACGGCCCCTGGGGCGATGGAGACATCCCGGCGGTGGACGCCGTGGCGACGACCCGCCCCGGTCTCGCCCTGGCCGTTCTCACCGCCGACTGCACTCCCGTCCTGCTGGCCGACCCGGTCGAGGGCGTCATCGCCGCCGCGCACGCCGGGCGCCCCGGCCTGGTGGCCGGCGTCGTACCGGCGGTGGTCGAGTCGATGATCTCGCTGGGCGCCGAGACCTCCAGGATCGTCGCGCGCACCGGCCCCTCGGTCTGCGGCCGCTGCTACGAGGTGCCGGAGGAGATGCGGGCCGATGTGGCGCGGACGGTCCCGGAGGCGTGGTCGACCACGAGCTGGGGCACCCCGGCTCTGGACATCACCGCGGGTGTACGCGCGCAACTTGCCCGGCTTGGCGTGCAGATGCGGGAGAATTCTCACATCTGCACCCTGGAGTCGGCGGACCACTTCTCGTACCGCCGCGACCGTACGACCGGTCGGCTAGCCGGCTATGTCTGGCTGGGGACGGATAGGACATGACGGACCGCAAGGCTCAACTGGCAGAGAATCTGGCGCGGGTGGAGGAACGTATCTCCGCCGCCTGTGCCGCGGCGGGCCGGAAGCGGGAGGAGGTGACCCTGATCGTGGTCACCAAGACTTATCCCGCGAGCGACGTCCGGCTGCTCGCCGAACTCGGGGTGCGGCATGTCGCGGAGAACCGGGACCAGGACGCGGCGCCGAAGGCGGCCGAGTGCGCCGATCTTCCGCTCAGCTGGCACTTCGTAGGGCAACTTCAGACCAACAAGGTCCGTTCCGTGGCAAGTTACGCCGATCTGGTGCAATCCGTCGACCGGTCGAAGCTGGTGGGCGCGCTCTCCACCGCGGCGGTGCGCGCCGGGCGCACGTTGGGGTGTTTGATCCAAGTCGCCCTGGATGCCGAGTCGGGAGAGACCGGGGGAAGGGGCGGCGTCGCGCCGGACGGAGCGCCGGCGCTCGCCGACGCCATCGCCGGAGCCGAAGGGCTGTGGCTGGGCGGGCTGATGACGGTCGCACCGCTCGCCGGGCCGTACGCGGGGCGGCAGCGGGCGGCATTCGAGCGGGTCATGGAAATCTCAACCGGCCTGCGCTCGCAGCATCCTGCTGCGAACATGGTGTCAGCAGGGATGAGCTCGGACCTTGAGGACGCGGTAGCGGCAGGAGCGACACATGTGCGCGTCGGCACCGCGGTACTCGGCGTCAGACCCAGGCTCCGGTAACGTCGCGAAGCAAGTCGGACCACAGCAGAAAATATGGTCATTTCCGCCGAAAGGCGGACGGGCCGAGTGGATCCAGGGCGCCGTTGACGGAGCCGATCCACCACAGAGCGGAGGACGCAGAGAATGGCCGGCGCGATGCGCAAGATGGCGGTCTACCTCGGCCTCGTGGAGGACGATGGGTACGACGGCAGGGGATTTGACCCCGATGACGAGTTCGAGCCGGAGCCGGAGCCCGATCGGGCTCGCCGGCAGCACCAGCCACATCAGTCCGAACGGTCACATCAGGACGAATCGGTACGAGTCGTGCATCCGCCCGTGCAGCGCGGGCCCGTTGCGCTCGCCGCCGAAAGCGGACGTTCCGGCTCCCTCTTCCCCGAAGGGGGGCGAGGGGGGAGAATCGCCCCCGTGGCATCCATCACACCTGAACGCCAGAATCTGGAGAAGAACGCACCGGTGATCATGCCCAAAGTTGTGTCCGAGCGTGAGCCCTACCGCATCACGACGCTGCACCCCCGGACGTACAACGAAGCCCGTACCATCGGGGAACACTTCCGTGAGGGCACTCCGGTGATCATGAATCTGACGGAGATGGACGACACCGATGCGAAGCGACTTGTCGACTTCGCGGCTGGTCTGGTCTTCGGTCTGCACGGCAGTATTGAACGAGTGACGCAGAAGGTGTTCCTGTTGTCGCCTGCTAACGTCGATGTCACGGCGGAGGACAAGGCCCGCATCGCAGAGGGCGGGTTCTTCAACCAGAGCTGAGACGCAACACCGGTCACCGTGGCCAACAGGCCCGGCACGAGAAGGGGAGAAGGCACCGCGAGATGGACATCGCACTCCAGGTGATCTACATCGCGCTGTACTGCTTCCTTATTGTGCTGATTTTCCGTTTGGTCATGGACTACGTCTTCCAGTTCGCCCGCTCATGGCAACCCGGCAAGGCGATGGTGGTCGTTCTTGAGGCCACTTACACTGTCACTGATCCGCCACTCAAGCTTCTGCGGCGGTTCATTCCGCCGCTGCGTCTCGGGGGCGTGGCGCTAGACCTGTCCTTCTTCGTACTGATGATCATCGTCTACATCCTGATCTCCGTCGTGAGGCAGCTGTGAACGATACGGTCTTGCCGATATGCCGACGACTACGTTGAGGTGAAGAGATGCCGTTGACCCCCGAGGACGTTCGGAACAAGCAGTTCACGACCGTCCGCCTCCGAGAAGGCTATGACGAGGACGAGGTCGATGCCTTCCTCGATGAGGTCGAAGGTGAACTGACCCGTCTGCTCCGGGAGAACGAGGACCTGCGCGCCAAGCTGGCCGCGGCGACCCGTGCTGCCGCGCAGAACCAGCAGCAGGGAATGCGCAAGCCGCCGGAGCAGCAGGACCGGCCCGGCGCACCTGTGCCCGCTGCCATATCCGGACCGCAGCCGGTGCCGCCGCAGCAGCAGATGGGTCCGCCCCAGCTGCCCGGTGGAGCACCTCAGCTGCCTGCAGGTCCCGGTGGCCACGGCCCGCAGGGCCCGCACGGTCCCGGTCCCATGGGCCAGGGCGGCCCCATGGGTGGTCCGATGGGTGGCCCGATGGGCCCCGGCGGACCGCAGCTGCCGCAGCCGGGCCAGGGCCCGGGTGGCGACAGTGCCGCCCGCGTGCTTTCGCTTGCCCAGCAGACCGCGGACCAGGCGATCGCGGAGGCCCGTTCCGAGGCCAACAAGATCGTCGGTGAGGCGCGCAGCCGTGCCGAGGGTCTGGAGCGGGACGCCCGTTCCAAGGCGGATGCGCTGGAGCGGGATGCGCAGGAGAAGCACCGCGTTGCGATGGGCTCGCTGGAGTCCGCCCGCGCCACGCTGGAGCGCAAGGTCGAGGACCTGCGCGGCTTCGAGCGCGAGTACCGCACGCGACTGAAGTCGTACCTGGAGAGCCAGCTGCGCCAGCTGGAGAACCAGGCCGACGACTCGCTCGCTCCGCCGCGTACCCCGGCGGCGGCTTCGCTGCCGCCGTCCCCGTCGATGGCGGGTGCCGGTGCCGGTGCGATGGGCCACACCATGGGCGGCAACCAGTCCATGGGCGGTCACGGAGGCCACAGTGGGCATGGCGGCCACGGCGGCCACGACCCGCGCGGCGGGGCTCCGTCGTACGGCGGCCAGCAGCAGATGTCCCCGGCGATGACTCAGCCGATGGCACCGGTGCGGCCGCAGGGCCCGCAGCCGATGCAGCAGGCGCCGTCACCGATGCGGGGCTTCCTGATCGACGAGGACGACAACTGACGCGGGCGCGCTAGCGCTGGGCGCTGAGCCGTCGGCAGATCAAGGGCCGGGCCCCGGGACACATGTCCCCGGGCCCCGCCCCGAGTGTACGCGGCGTGACGAAGGGCGTGGTTTGCCCGCCCGGGAGGACCGGCCCCGGTGGCCCCGGCCGAACGGGAGAGCGGGCTGTAGGGGACG